>JAUWEX010000416.1 GCA_030607235.1 Planctomycetota bacterium
GAGGTCGGCCAACACGTGCCTGGTCAGCAGTTTGGCCCTGCCCTTGCGCCGGTGCGGTGGATAGGTCGTGTTGTTGTAGATGTAGGCCCGCCGCGCGCCCGCTTCGCCGACCAGATCGCGCATGAGCGCAACTTGACACACCGAGGCATCCTCGCCGTTGTGCGTGAGAGTGTAACGCAGCATATCGCCGGAGTCGTGTTTTTCGCGCTCGCGTCGGATTTCGATCCCCTCGGGCAGGACGACTTCGGCTTCGTCGCCGATTTCGCGGTTGTACCAGACGAAGCGGAAACTCTCCTTGAAGCGCCGGGATTTGAGCAGTTTTATCACGTGGCCCAGCGACACCGGGCACAGGCCCGCGCCGCCCGACATGGTCGGATAGCCCAGTTCGCCGTCGAAGGCGACCGTGTGGTCGGGATTTTGCGAGAGGAAAAATTCCATCACACGGTCGAGCATCGCCTCGCCGATATCGATGCGGTCTTCGGGGAAGAGCATGCAGCGAACGATGGCGTTGGCGCCGCTTGTTTGTGGTTCGTGTTTCATGACGCCCAGGCGCGGGGCGATGCCTGCGTGGACGAAGCCCAATGGGGTGTCGCCGTCGTAGGCCAGCAAGCAGGTCTGCGGCTCGTAGGGAAACGGCACGTCGTGCAGGATGCGCGCGCCCTCGAGCAGGTCGCGCCTGAACGCGGCCTCGTCGGTCGCAAACCAGTGCGGGATATTCTCGGCAAAGGAGTTGAATATTTTTACGGCGTCGCCGAGATTTTGTTCGGTAACGCTGCTGATTTTTACGCTGCTCACATCGACACCTGTCCGTTTGGGGTGATTTTTTTTGAGCGAGTATTATTATGTATAATCGGCGGATTACAAGATTATTTCCATATTTTTTCCTCCTTTGGCAGCGGGCGTTGCCCGCCCGCGCACAAGATTTGTCAGCAAACGCAAGCGAAGCGCCCCGGGCGGTAGCCCGTAGCGAGCGGGTTTTGAAATCAACGCTTACTCTTCGCTTACCCGCGGGCGTTGCCTACGGAAAGAAATCACATCGCGAATCCGCGCACAAGATTTGTCAGTAAGTGCAAGCAAAGCGCCCCGCGCGTTAGCGCGGCAGCAAGCGGGTCTTGGAGCGTACGTTTTCTCCTTGCTTACCTGCGGGCGTTGCCCGCCCGATATTTATTGTTGCCGGGCCGGGCCGGTGCTATAATCCGAGTAATCGCAATTGTTTTCGGAGTGGTTTTTTGCGCGAGACGAAGATAAAAATCGGCATCACGATGGGCGACCCCGCGGGCATCGGCCCCGAAGTCGTCGCCGGGGCGTTAGGGCGCATCGAAGGGAACGCCGGGGTCGGGTTCGTTATTTACGGCGACGCCGCGGCGCTCAAGGCCGCCGGTTGGGGAACGGAAGCCGCCGCACGGGCCGAGGTGATCGATTTCAAAAACGCCGCCGGAGTCGAGATCGCAAGGGCCACCGCCGCAGGCGGGCGCGCGTCGCTGGACTACATCGAAGCCGCGGTGCGCGATGCGGTTGCGGGCGAAATCGACGCG
>JAUWEX010000039.1 GCA_030607235.1 Planctomycetota bacterium
GGCAATTGTTTTGCTGCGATCTTGAGCGCTGTGCGTGTAAAGTCGATTGGCGATTTGGTCATTTTCGACATAGGTTTCTCCCTCCCAACCATACAATCGTCCAAATCCCCGTCCGACTTGAGACTTTTCAACACAGCAGATGTGTCCCTTTCGGTTACTCCCTGCTTGGGTGCGGGTCCCGCCTGCGCGGAGAATCGCCAACAACACAGCAGACTTGCCCAAATCGCCAGTGAGTAGCAGCAAGCGCCCTTTTCGCCAAATGGCGAAAAGCAGCGAAGCGGATACTGGAATGAGTGCTCCCTTCCCGCTTGGGAGTAAGCCCTGCCTACGGCATCTTCGGAAAGCCCCCATCGTCGTCCTCTGGCTGTTCCGGCTCGTCAGGCGGCTGCGGACTCTGCGGATAAGGCTCGTACGGGCGCTGGGGGTTGGATTGATAGCCCTGCTGTGGATTCTGCGGATAAGGCCCCTGCGCACCCGGATACTGCCCGTACGGCTGCTGGGGCTGGCCGTAAGAGGCGTATTTGCCGGAGGCCAGGGCCTCCGCGGCCTTGTCGCGGGTCCTCATTTGCACTATCACAACAACGCCGATAACCGCAATGATTACGCCGAAGACGATCCCCGCAATCCGCAGTCCTTCGCCCGGAATCTTGTCCTGCTCGATTTGAATCAAATCCTTACCTTTTATCTTGGCTTTGGGGAAAATTTCCTGAAGAATTCCCTCGACATCGATTTCGGACGAGAACACCCCGTGTTTGATCGTGCCCTTAATCCGCGAATTCTTCGAACACTTGATCGGAATATCTCCCAGATTCTTATACTTCTTCGTTTTGACAACAACCTTTATATCGCGTATTTGATTGAGGAAAGCGTCATACTCCTTTTCGTCCTCAATTGCATCCGATCTCTCCAGGCTGCCGTCTTTGCAAATCGTATTATCCGGCGAAAAAAGAGGGTAGAATAAACAGGAAATTCCCGTGCTTGCGGTATGATCCTCGCCCGTGTCGCTGGCGTCTTGTGATTGGAATTCGTACACCCCGGAATACAACCCCCAGCCGCCGGTTACGCAAATGTAGTCGCCGTCCTGAAATTTGCCCGCAATTACGTCTTCGATACTGAGTTCGATGGGTTCCTGGTCGTGAAGTTCGACAAGGCTCACGATGCTGAACGCAAACAGGGCGATGCCCGCAAAAAATGGAATATACCTCATACCCGGTCTCCAAAACGTAAAAATCCGTTAATATCCAGCACACAAGATATAAAATTTGGCACGAAATTTCCAACAAAAAAAGCCCCGTTCGCCGGACGGGGCTTATTTCGTGTTTGCAGCCTGCCCGCCTGCGCGGGAAGTCGTCAACAACACAGGAAGATTACAAGTTTCGCCAGTAAGTGGCAGCACCCGGTCTCTTTTTGCCGTCAGGCAAAAAGCAGGGAGCGGGTATTGGAATAGGTGCTTACTCCACGTTTGGCAGCAGGCCCCGCCTGCCCGCCTGCGCGAGAGGCCGTTAACCACACAGCAAGATTACAAGTTTCGCCAGTGAGTGGAAGCGAAGCGTTTCTGTCGCCGAAGGGCGACAGACAGCGAGCGGGTCTTGAAGTGTACGCATACTCCTCACTTGGCAGCAGGCCCTGCCTGCTTAGCGACGGTAAAGATCAGGCTTCTGACCGAGACATTTCCGGCCGTGTCGTAAACCCGCACGACTATCGTGTGATCGCCGGCTTCCAGACCGGCCAGCGTTATGCGCACGGTCTCGGACTTGCCGTCGAAAATCCCGTCGGTGCAATTGCCTGCCTGCCACTTGCGCCCGTCGATCGCGTACTCCGCACGCGCAACGTTGTGGATCGCGTCGACCGCGGTGCAACTGATTATCGTGTCAGCGCCCTTGCGCACCGCGATCAGTGCGCCCAGCACCGGGCCGTCGTGGTCGACGACGAACACGTCGGAAATCATCTCGCGCGTGAGCGCGCCGCTGTTGGGATTGGACGGGGCGTCCGACGCGACCACCTTTACGCGATAGCGGCCCGAAGGCAGCAGGTCGGTGTCGAGGCCGAACATCGGCTTGGTCAGCGGGCCGGCGAAATTGAGTTTCTTCCAACTCCTCTCGCCCTCTTCCTTGTAATAAAGGTCGAACTCAAGTTTGTCGCCGTTGGGGTCGACCGCCATCCACATAATCGGCAGCCCGCGCATCTCTTCGTCGTCTATCATCATACGCGAACGCGAATAGCGCATCCGCTCATTGTCCTCCTCGTCGTCGTTGCCGCCCTTGCCGACCATGATCTTGGCAATCGCGGGGCGGATGTTGCGGGCGAGATAACTGAGGCTGATCTTTTCGAGCGTGGTGTCGGCGCTCTGCCAGACTGCGCGGAACTGGATAAAGCGCGCGGAAGGCGAGGCGATTTTTTCGGGCGCGTCCGGTGCCGACGCCGCTTTCATCGCGGTCCACTCCGACCACGTCGAATCGGGATTTTCGGTGTCGCCGCTGCGGGTCTGGAATTGCAGGCCGCCACGGCCTTCCCACCGCAGCGTGCCCCACCCCGCGGTCGTTCCCGCGTCCATCACACGCGACGTGTAGACGCCCTCGGCGGGGGCCATCTCCGAGACGCGGTAGACCGCACCGGGATTGGACGTGCCGATGATGCCGAGTTTGCCGTTGACTATCTCGAACGTGTATGCGTGATCCTCGTCGATCTTGAAGAACGACGTTTCGCGCGTTTCGGTGTTGTAGGCGTAGACCTTGTTCTCGCCGATGACGGCGATATAGACGGTATCGCCGACGACGCGCACGCGCACAACGGGCCGGCGCGAGCCGGTAATCCGCTCCACGTCGCCGCGCTCGTCGATGCTGAATACCACGCCCTGTTCGCTGCGACCGTAAGGCACGCGGATGCTGTGCTTCTGGTACTGCATCTCGTCGTTGTTGGCGTCGTCGTTGTTGTAGTCATAACTCTTGCCGATGATGTCGTAGAGATCCTCATCGTCGTCGCCGGACTTGTTGACGCCGATGTAGAGCAGGCCGTTGTGGAACTGCATCGTGCGCACGTCGCTCATCGGAAAATCATACACGACCTTGACGGCGGGCTTGGGCTTGGCCAGTTCCGCGGCCTCGATCTTCATCAGTATCGCGCCGGGCGACGTGCCGAAATAAAGATCGCCCCTGTCGTTGAACTCCATCGAAACGATGTTGTCCTCGTCGGAATCGTAGACGATTTCGCTCGTCTTGCCGTCGGCGCTCAGCCGGTAAACGCGACCCGCCGGGCCGGTGGCGACGTAGATGCGCCCGGTCTTGTCGAAGACGATCTGCCAGATGTAAAACTCCGGCAGCGTGGCGAACACCGAGGCCTTGCCCGCGGAGTCGATCTTGATTATCCGCCCCGTCGGCAGCACCGCCGCGTAAAGGTCGCCCTTGCCGTCGCACTTCATCGCGCTCACGATCATGTCCGCCGCGGCCGCCGCGCCGAGGTCGATCTTCTCGATCTTGTCGCCGACGAGTTTGTAAATCGCGGCGTTGAGGCCGGTGCCGAAATAGGTCGTGCCCTTGCCGTCGGAGGCCGACGACCACAGCGTGAGTTCGTCTTCGGTCTCGATCTTGTCGAGTTTGAAATTCAGCGTGATCCATCCGCGCGAGGTTACCGAAAGGTTGTCCATCTCGCCGCTGAGCAGTTCTTTTTTGTCCATCTCCCACGTCCTGCCGACAACCGCCGACGCCTCGTGAGCCAGACCGCAGACGACCGCCACGGCCAGAATCGCCATCGTTAATTTGCGCTTTATCATTACTTTTTCTCCTTCCGGTTTATTTTTATATCGATGTAGTAGTAATCGTCGACGAGCCACTTCGATTCGACTTTCTTCAAAACGACGGTCTTGGTGCCGATCGAAATTTTCTCCGGCGCGGTGTTCTTGAGTTGTTCTATCACCGACGGCGGCAGGTTCTCGTGATACTTGCCCCGATAGAGCACGCGCTTGGTGGGCCGTTCGTAGGTTACGTACAGACCGTCCTCGCGGTACGAGTCGTTGATGATCCTTACGAAATCCTCCAGGCTCTCGGTCCGGGTGCTCACGTAATTGTCGGCTATCGTGCCGCCGCTGACCTGCAACTCGATGCTATCGCCTTCGTAGTCCCGGGGTATCGCGACCTCGATGCGCTCGGTCCACTCGTCCCGCCGCCAACTCTTCATCCTCACCTCCAGCGTAACCTTCTCGCCGGGCGCGACGCTCTTTTTGTCGGCCTTGATGTCGAGTATCCATGCGGCGTTGTACTTCGCGGTGTAGTCGACCACCACCTCGACGCTTTCGAGTTCGACCTTCTTGAAGGGGTTGAAAAGCATCGCCGCAACGATATCGGCGGGCGAATTGAAATAGAAATCGTACCTGTTGTCGCCGAAGTCCGAAAACGCATTACGCAGGACGATCGGCTCGTAGCCCTTGAATTTGACCGTCGTAGTCATCCACGCGGTATACTGCCCGGGGGTGAAGACGTGGCTGAATATCGTGCTAAGCACCGCGTAGTGCACCATCGTCGGCGTGTCGTCTTCGTTGTCGACAATCTCCATCTTGAAGGTCTCGTAATTGCTCTTGCCGGCCTCGCGCGTTTTTTTGTCGGCGACCTTTATGGTAACCGGAATCCAGCGCACGCGGTTCTGGCTGTCGAGGCTGCCCGAGAACGACGAGACGCGGTCCTGCGTAAAATAGCCGACTTCCCTGACGACGCTGACCAACTTGAACGAAGAATGCAGACTCGAATGGATGTGGTCGACCCGCCCCAGAAACGCCGGCAGGACGCACTCGCCCATCTCGTAGTACGAGTGGCCGAACGCCATGAATTTGTCGCCCATTATATGGGTCAGCGTGCCGTAGGCGAAAATCTCCATGTCGCCCCGCATCAGGCACACCCCCACGGCCGAGCCGGGCTTGACCTGCGCGGCGAGTTCCTGCGCCGTCAAACCGCCCCCGCCTCCACCGGCCTGGAGCGCCTGGATGTTGCGCCGGGCGAGGTCCTTTCTGATGATTTCGAACGCTGCGGGATTGACGCCGGAAAAACACATCGGCGTAGCGAGGTAGCGCAAGCCGGAACGGTATTTCTCGGCGGGGTCGGCCGCGTCGATCGATTCGGCGTCCGGTTCGTATGCCGGACGCAACACGCCCGCGTGCTTCACCGGCTCCTCGCGCGGCGTATTCATGTCGTCGATCATGTATTCGATCGGCGTAACGCCGCCCACCGGGTCCCTACCCATGCCCCAGCCCAGCGAGACCGCGCCCGCGATGCGATACTGACCGTCGTCGCATTTCAGGTAGACCGGGCTGCCGCTCATGCCCGACGAAATCGCGCCGCGCTCGAGTATCTTGTCGTATTCGTCGACCACGCCGTCGCGGTTGGCGTCGTAAAGAGCCTGGCCTTTCTCGTCGCACACGTCGGTGCAGCGCATCAGGATTACGTGGCGCCCGGGCGCGAGGAAATTGTTGAGCACCGCCAGGACGCGCACGTTGAATCGCTGCGGCTCGGTGCCCTTGAACACCGTCAGTCCGTAACCGGTCATGCCGGGTTTCACCTCGGCCACGCGGACGATGCCCTCGGCGGCCTTCGGTATCGGCGCCTGCTTATCCGCAACGGCCGCCGCCGCGGCGGGCTGCGCGTCCGTCGAAACAGGCCCCGCGGTGCCGACGACGACAAACACCAGCAATAAAATCAAAAGTTTTGTCGCTGTTTTCACAAAGATACTCCCTTACGTGATGGAATTCATCGGATACGTATCATATCGAAAAAACCTTCCTTTAGTTTTACCTCTTGCGCGCAAAAATGTTTGACAAGGGAAAAACAGATACAGGCAGAACACAACGGGGGAAATTATAGCACGAATTCCCCTCTCGTCAAGCGGGGACGCCCAGGCAACGCCTGGAGGCAATAGGGAAGTAAGCACATTCTCCGATAGCCGCTCGCTGTCTGTCGCCCTTCGGCGACAGAAGCGCTTCGCTTCCACTCACTGGCGAATCTTGCGGGCTGAAAGGGACACATCCTCCTTCGGAAGCAGGCCGCAAGGCCGCGCACCGAAGGGATGTGTCCCTTTCAGGCGGGCAGTATCCGCCTCTGCGATCTCTGCGCCTTTGCGGTTAAGAAAAAATCCTCTGTGTCCTCCGTGGCCTCTGTGGTGAAAAGAAAAAATCTGTGAAATCCGCGTAATCCGCCTGAGGCGGACTGCGGTAGAAAACAATATCTTAAAATGCTCTAATGTGGCACAGCCGCCCCCGGCTGTGATTGTTCCCCAATAAAAAAACGGCGCACAAAAATGTACGCCGTCTGGTTTTTTCGCTGATATTTTATTTGAGCCGCCTGCGAATCACACCGGCCATACCCGCCAGCGCCGCGCCGAAAAGCACTATCGTCCCCGGCTCGGGAACAGTATAAATATCCACGACATCTGTGCAAACAACATTAGTGCCATCGTTTGATACTCTCCCACCAGCAAAGAATACCGAGTCACCCAAAACTGTAGCGGAAAGGCTATCTCGCGCGATGGATAGATTGGCCGTTGACCATGTCTCCGTATCAGCATCATAGATATCAACAACGCTCGTCATCGTGATATGGTCTGATTTCCCGGTTGTGCCACCTGCAAAGAAGGCGAGGTCGCCGATAGAAGCGGCTGCCATCTTTTCTCGTCCGATTGACAGAGAATCTGTGGTCCACTGGTCTATGGACGAATCATAGATATCTACAACTGAACTCCGTGTATCATCGAAATAGTTTCCAGTGAATCCCCCGGCAAAGATTGCCTTGGTTCCAACTGATGTCGCAGACAATGTGTCCCGGCCGACAGACAAAGATGACGTAGTCCAGAGGTCTGTGTCTGAATCGTAGATGTCGACTCTGTCACTGAAGCCCAGATTATAACCACCTCCAAACATCGCTTTGCTTCCAATGCTGGTTGCCGCAATGGTAACGCGTCCTTCCGAAAGAGTGGCCGTAGACCACAATTCGGTAACCGAATCGAAGATATCGACGACGGTACTATTCTCGCTCGCACTTCCACTGCCATATCTGCCTCCCGCAAAAAACGCTTTACCACCAACTACAGTCCCACCTAAACCCCATCTTGCCTGGGACAGTGTTGTAGTAGACCATTGATCGGAAGACGTATCATACACATCAACAACGTTACTGAAACCACTCTCCGTTATCCCGCCAGCGAATATTACCTTGTCGCCAATGGCAACAGCTGCAAGGCACCATCTGGGTTGTGAAAGCTGGGCAGTTGTCCACTGTCCAATACTTGCATCGTAGATATCAACCGTACTGCTTGGAGACCCGTCCTGCAATTGTCCTCCTCCAAAAAAAATCATTTCATTTAGAGAAGCTGCGGCCATATTGCTTCTGGCTTCCGAAAGAGTGGCCGTAGACCACGTCCCAGCAGTAGCTGATGCTACGCTGGTCAAGGTTCCGAGGATAAGTATAACGACAGTTGCAGGAATGTGTCTTTCAATACTCATTGCTCTACTCCTCTGAATGGTTCTGTTTGTTGAGACCCCAAAATTACAAAATAAAAAAGCCAGGGCACCTTCCTGCATACTACAATAGGAAGACAACCCCGGCATTTTTTCCGGTGTTTCTCTGTTTCTATAACCCGCAGCCCAATTTGTAACAGACCTTTGCTGTGAACGCACCACACGCCAAATTCTCCATATCAACTTTTTGTTATCAATTTATATCCGCCTGACCAAGGCGGCATTGCTATTATTCATATAAACAGTTTATCCCCAAAACACAGATTAGCAAGCGGATTTTCCCCAGAAGAACCGACAACGCAAGCGGATCAATCTCTCCGATCTGAAACGCACGAAATGCAAATTTCCACACAAATATAGAAATCCATATTACCACATACACGTAAATCAGCAAAAAATCGCGGGGAAAGTTATTTCAGGGCGCGGAATAGCGGGAAAGCAACGGCGATGAGGACGCCGCGCCCGGAACCAATAAAAAAAGGGAAGGCCGCAGCCTTCCCTGTGTTT
>JAUWEX010000208.1 GCA_030607235.1 Planctomycetota bacterium
AAGCGCAACGTAATCGAGCGACGTATCGACTGGCTCAAAGAAAGCCGCCGCATGGCAACGCGATATGAAAAACTCAAAATAAGATACGCCGCCATGCCCACATTAGATATAATCAAGCGGCATTCCCGCGTACTCGATTTATCGGATACGGTCTAAAGAAGAATAACATCGTACGGAGGTTGCTTATGAAAAGTCTTATGATAATGATGGTTGCTGTGGTTTGCGTTGCGCCCTTTTTGGTATGTGGGTGTAAAAGTATGGATAGCAATAAAAGCGCGCAGTTTGAAAAAGGAACGCGTATAGAAGATGTGTTACAGACGTGCAAGGACGCCGGCATTATTCGACCGCCTGATGGAGAATACGTTGGCGGTCAACCCAACTGGTTCTTGGTTCGCACAGGAACAGATAAATACTGTATGATTGACGAACGGGGGTTGGTTGCCGGGACTGTCGAGAAGAAGTATGAAATTTCGGAAAAGTGCGGTACCGAAGGAGCGCGTTATTCTGTGGTCGATGAAAAAATGTTGAAGGAATATGTCGAACTAACGCACTGTGAATATGTTGGCCGGAATGTTGCGGATGTCATTAAGGCACAGGGCCGCCTTATTTATGCGTCTGGATATGATGTGTCTTGGATTAGTTTGGAAATACCGACACTTAATGACCGAGCACAAAACGCCAAGCGCATATTTGAAATTGAGCGATATTTTGATGGTGTATCTGTAGCCGAATTTCTAATTGCGATTGATGATGAATTGTGGCTTGTGTTGCGTACTGACAGTAACGGCACAATTGTGGAGAGCAGCGTCCAGGATGATCTTCCCAGGCATTGGGCGGACTGATAATAGAAATGATTTTTCAAAAACGTTCATAAAAAATATGGTAACTATTATTTTTAGCAGATGTCGACGGCGGGGCGCGATATAATCCTGTCCTGAAAACAACCCGCCCCAAGACTTTTGAGGTGCAGCGATGAATTCCCTGTCAATGACAATCCCGGCGCGCTTTTTGGGCGCGGCGCAGGCGCAGCCGCAGCGCGAGATCGTGCGCGAAGGCGACAGGAGCGTGCGCTACGGGGAACTGCTCGTCGCGGCGGCCAACGTCGCGGCCCGGATCGCGGCCGAGACGCGGCGGCCCAACGTCGCGCTTCTGCTGCCCAACGGCATCGGCTACGCCGCGGGCTTTTTGGGGATTTCGCTGGCGGGGCGCACGGTCGTGCCGGTGAACTTCCTGCTCAAGCCCGGTGAGATAGCCGGGATCATCGCGGATTCGCAGGTCGATACGATAATAACCGCGGGGCCGATGGCGGCGACGGTCGCGGTGGCCGGGCTTAAGACGATACTCATCGAGGAAATCCTCGCGACGGCGAAACCGATTGCCGTTACGCCGCCCGAGGTAGCGCCCGACGACGTGGCGGTGCTGTTGTATACCGCCGGAACGACCGCGCAGCCCAAAGGCGTGATGCAGACGCACCGCAACATCCTGTCCAACATCGAGGGCTGCCTGCGGGCGATGCTGGTGGAGGATCGCGACGTGTTTCTGTGTCTGCTGCCGCTGTTCCACACCTTCGGGCTGACGTGCACGTTTCTGCTGCCGCTGCTGCGGGGCAACCGGATCGTGATGATGCAGCGTTTCGTGCCGGGGGCGATGCCCGAAACCATCGAGAATCACGGCGTATCGCTGGTCGTGGCGGTGCCGTCGATGTTCCGCGCGATGCTCAAGGCCTTCGCGGAAGTCGAGCGCAAACCGGAGAGTCTGCGGCTGTGCCTGGCGGGCGGCGAGGCGCTGCCGGCGGATTTGTGCGCGCGGTTCAGAGAGGTATCCGGCGCGGAGTTGGTGGAGGGCTACGGCATGACCGAGTCTTCGCCGGTGATTTCGCTCAACCGACTGGGCAGCGTCCTGCCCGGAACAGTGGGGTATCCGCTGGACAACCTGAAGGTGGCGATAATGGGCGCGGACGGCGTGGCGCTGGGCGCGGGGACCGACGGCGAGATATGCGTGCGGGGCGAGTGCGTGATGAAGGGCTACTGGAACATGCCCGAGGAAACGCGCAGCGCGATCGACGCGGAGGGCTGGCTGCACACCGGCGATCTGGGGCGGATGGAGGCTTCCGGCCATCTGCGGATTACCGGTCGGATAAAGGAACTCATCATCTCCGCGGGCAAAAACATCAGCCCGGGCGAAATTGAAGAGGTGTTGGAAAAACACCCCGCCGTGGAGGAAGCCGCCGTGATAGGCATCGACGACAGGGTGCGCGGCGAGGTGCCGAAGGCCTTTATCGTCCTCGACGAACACGCCGGTGAGGTAGGCGCAGGCGAGATCATGGCGCACTGCCGCGAGTGTCTGGCGGACTACAAGCGTCCGCGCGAGATCGTGTTCGTAAAGGAGATGCCGAGGTCGATGACCGGCAAGATTCTGAAGCGGATGCTGAAACATCCGTAAAATCACGAAAGGTTTGGCATGAAGTTGTTGAAATGCACCGCGCTGTCGGCGCTGCGGCAGGACCGCGGCTGGTCGGTCGAGCCGGTTGCGTCGGCGCTGCTGGGCGCGGGCGGAGTCAAAAACATACATCTGGTGAGTATGCAGCCGGGCACTATCCGCGGCAACCATGTGCACGAGCGGCAGTCCGAGTGGGTGGTTACGTTCGGGGGACGGTGTCTGGCGGCGGCGCTCGACGCGCAGGGCCGTCGCGAGGAGCGGGTTTTCGGGCCTGACGAGTTGGTGCTCATCGAGATTCCGCCGGGCGTGCCGCACGCGTTCAAAAACACAGGCCGGGAAGTGGGATACCTCCTGGCCTTGTGCAGCGAGCCTTATATCGAAGAAAACTCAGACCGCAAAGAAGTCCGGGTGCTCTGAGTCATTCCTGTTCGCCCGATCACTCGCCGGCGTCGGGCTGTCCGTCGCCCTCGCCTGCGGGCGGTGTCCCGGTATCGTCCTTCTCCGCGGGTTTGGCGGGCTTGTCGGGTTCGGGTTGTTCTTCCTTTTCGTTGCTTAACGCCATCAGTTTTATCTGCTCGACGTTGAACGGAATTTCGAGCATGATGAAGGTCTTGTTGTAGATTTTGACCTCGGCGGAGTTGTAAAACCTGCGCAGTTGCGGGTCGGCCGGGGCCAGCGTCGCGCCTAGTTTGAGCGCTTTGAGTTTCGCGCTGATGTTTTTGGCCGCTTGCTCGTCGACGCATTCGCAGCGGGACTCCAGCACATAACTGCCGGCGGTGGATCTGATGCCCAGGCGGAAGGTTGCGACGTCCTTCAGAAACGCGGTCTCGCCGCCGGCCTCGGCGAATTTTTTCCTCTGCGCTTCATCGAACAGCACCACGGCGTTGAGGACGCCCTTGTTGAGGAATTCCTGCTGGGCGAGGTGGTACATGGCTTCGTTGTTCTTCATGCTTTCGGCCTCGTCGCCTTTGGCCTGGCGGTCGAGGTAACCGGCGACGGCTTCGCGTGCGCGGGCGACGGCGATGGCGCCGTTGAGTTGCGCCATGTAAAGGGTTTCGTCCTTCGCCAGCAGGCCTGTGATTTCATAGCCCGCACAGAAGTATCTAGCGTGGATGCACCA
>JAUWEX010000383.1 GCA_030607235.1 Planctomycetota bacterium
GCAGGCGTTTTGCAACGCCAAAGACGCCGCCGCCGTCATGGAAATCATCCGTAGCGTAGAATAACCCCGGGAGGGCCGAGCATGGACGACATCATCCAACACATACTCGCGGTCGAAAAACAGGCGCAGAAAATCGTCGAAGACAGCCTCGCCCAGGCCCGCACCATCATTGAAGACGCCCGCAACCAGGCCCGCGCCGACCTCGAAAACATCCGCAGCCAGGCCCAGCAACAAGCCGCCGAGATCGCGGAGGCCTCGCTGAAGGCAGCCACAGACGAAAAAAACCGGCGCCTCGACGAAATCCGCCAAAACGCACCGCGCGCCGAGGACATCGCGCCCGAACTCCGCCGTGCCACGATCCAAAACGCGATCAAAACGATTACCGGTATTGAAAAAGATTCCACCTGAATATGGGACAAATCCTTACAACCGATTTCGATTTTCTCTGCGCCAAAGTCCGCGGCCTGCGCAGCAAACTCTACGCGGGGCCGTCGCTGATGGCGCTGGCGCGGCTCGCGACGAGCGCGGCCTACTTCGAGCAAACCCTCTCCGGCAAAGTCCCACGCTCGCACATCCAGGGCCAGCAGGCCCTCGTCGCGCAGCACGCCCGCGACCTGGTCCAACTCGCCCGCTTCCTCAGCAGCAGGCGAAGCAAGGCCTTCGGCTGGATCATCCGCCGCTACCAGATCGAAAACCTCAAAGCGCTGCTGCGGGCGCGCGCGCAAAAAACCGGCGACGACGAAATCGCCGACACGCTCTACGAACTGCCCGAAGAATTCGCCTTGCCCACAAAAGAGATCCTCGGCGCCAAAGGCATCAGGGCGCTCGCGGAGGCGATCCCTCTCGCCCCGATAGCCGCGGGGATAATGCGCACCGCGGGTCTGCCGGACGAAAACAATCTGACCTTCTTTATGGAAATGGCCGTCGAGAAGGCCTTCCTGCAGGAAGGCATGAAGCGCATAGCGCAAATCGGCGCGAGCGAGCGGTCGAGATGCCTGCCGTTGATTATGCGGGAGATCACCTGCCACAACACCCTTTTCGTCTGGCGCGCGCTACGGACTTACGCCCTCGCACCCGAAGAAATCCAGGACTTCGTAATCGCCGCAGGCGCCTTCGAAAACGCCGACAGCCGGATACGCCTCTTCGAGAGCGGCAACATCGCCGAAATCGCCGCCGCGCTGGGAATCAGCAAGGCGCTGGGAGCCGACCGGGAAATGATCGCAACCGCCAAAGACCTCGAAGCGGCGTTGCAAAGGTGGCTCTACCGCTCGGCAAAGCGGCTGTTCGCGCAGTCGCTGTTCGATTTCGGATTGCTGGTATCGTTTTGTTACCTGAAACGATTCGAAATACAGGACCTCCTGCGCCTCAGCGAAGCCATCCGACAGGGTGTCGGAACGGACGAAGCGAAAACACATTTGATTACCGTCGAATAATGATTAGATCACTGGAAATGTCCCGGCTCAACGTAGTCGTGCTCGAACACGACACGCGCGCCGCCGTCGACGAACTAGGGCGGCTCGGCTGCGCGCAGTTGGTGCCGGTGCTCGACGAAGAGCACGACGAGATGCTGACCGGCGTCGACGTGAGCGAGCGGCTGGAACAGGCCAGCGGCCTCCTGGCCCGGGTGAAGGCGCTACAACAAAGCCTCGGCGCAAAGCCCGCGCGCGAACACGCACAGAAGAGCCTGCCGACGGTTGAAGAGATCGAAAAATTCTTGCCCGACATCGAAGAACGCGAAGCGAAAATCATGCGGCGGCACAGCGCCTTGGGCGAGACATTGGCCGGGCTGAAAAAACAGGAAGCAGAAATCAGCAGTATCGCCGGTCTGCCCATCGAAGCCTTCAACCCCGACCTGCTGTCGTTCAGCGTAGTCA
>JAUWEX010000339.1 GCA_030607235.1 Planctomycetota bacterium
ATTCAACGCCTCGGAGAAGTTTCTCTGATCCAGCGCTATCTGCGCACGGTCGAGAAGTTCCCTCTCGACTTTCCTGCGGTACTCGCTCTGGTTGCGAATTATCTCATCGAGGTCTCTTTGCGATTTCTCGCGCGATTCCACGCCTTTGACCGTGTCGACGGCCTTTTTTTGCCGGCGGGCGTTTTGCAGTATGGCCTCGGCCAGAGCCTGCTGCATCGAAAAATCTATTCCGTATTTTTTTCGCTGCATCAAGGAGATAGCCTTGCCGATTTTGTCTATACACGCGTCGAAATCGTTATTGTCGAAATACTCCTGCGCACGGTCAATGTAATTGTCCACATCGCGCTTGATTGCCGCGATCTCGGCCTTCACAAGGCGTGTTTCGTCGCTGATCGGATCGTAAGTGCTCGGTAAACTCTCCCCCATCGCAATCCTGATCTTGACCATCTTTTCGTGGGCTTCTCTGTATTCCGGATCCAACTCATGGGCGCGTTCGAACAATTTGTAGGCTTCTTTGAGGTTGCCTGACTTTTCCATGAGCAGACCGCGATTGTAGAAATCCCTCGCGTCCCGAGCCTTGGCGGTCTTGATTGCCCGGGCTTTGGCCTGCTGATCCGCCTCTGATTCGGCATTGGACGAGGACTGTGTATCCGAGGGTTTTTCGGTCGGAAGAGTGCCGGAACCCTCGGCGTTCTTGTCCGCGTCTTCTTCCGGGGAGGGTTTTTCTTCGGATACGTCGAGGTCTTCTTTGGGCGACGGCGGAAGCGCATCTTCAGCCATTTCCGTTTCAGAGACAGCGGATTCCGGATTTTCGATATTTTCCGAAGCGGGGTCGGGCTGCGGGGATTTGCACCCGACTGCAATCAACAGACTTATTATCAACAGTGCGCATATGCAATTACAATTTCTCATTGCTCACCTCGCATGGATTTAATTATAAATCTCTCCCGTCCACGGCAAAAACCGCCCTTCTGGGATTGCTATTTCTTTTGTGCTTTGAAGACTATTTTCGCGCCGATTTCGTATTTTACTTCGATGTCGCGGCCTTCTTTTTGGAGTTTCGCGTTTATGCTCTCCACTATTTTTTCGAGGAACTCTCTGCCGGTTACCGACTTGTCATCCAATTCGATATCAAAGCGGACGTCTTCGATATCCGCCCTGCTTTCGTCGTCTATTTCGGTGGCATCTTTTTTGAGCTTCCAAATAAGAGTCAGTTTCTCCAGCGCTTCGGCTATGTTAACGCTGCCGATGCTCTTGCTGGCGGTCGTTACTCGCTCCTCAAGCGCCTCTTCGATTGCCTCCTGTGCCTCTTCGTCGGGCGTTTTGGGGCTTTGTTTTATTTCGGGGGCTTCGGGCGCAAAGTATATGATGGGTTTGCTGGCCCTGAGGTCGCTGTAAAGAATGAAGTTGCTTAACTTGTTGGGCAGGAGTCTGAAAAATGGATACTCGGGATATTTCGGCGCCTGATAGTCGGCTTTGTCTTGGTTTGGCTTGTCTTTGGGTTTGACCCTGTGTTCCCTCAAAGCAAAATTGTTGTTGATAGCCTTGGATCCGATGTCTCTTGAGATTTCATCAATTACCGATTCGGTTGTGGTTGCCTTGTCGCCTATTTCCAATTCATAAGGCCCGTAAAGCGGATTGTTGTATTGGTTTTTTTTGTCCTTTTTGAAGATCTGCACATAATAAATCAGTTCGTACTTTGTAACACCTTTGTCCTGCTTGCCGTATCCTTCGGCTGGGGCATAGTGCACGATGACGGTCGAATCTTTGTATTCGTCGCCCAGACCGATCCCTGCGATCTTGCCGACGAGCATGTTTTTACCCGCCATCGGACCGGATACCGGCTTAAAAGCCCTGATGCCCGATGAGTATGATTGTGTCGGTGCTGTCAGCCGTTTTTTTGCAGCGTCGGCGGCTTTTTTGAGGCATCTTTCGATCAATCCCGTTTCGCGGGTATTGAATTCCGCCTCCTCGTTCCCTGTTTTGAGTTTGGTCCTGAACTTGGCGGCCGCTCCTTTAATCATTTCGGCGTTTGTCATGCGAGTGGGGGCCAGGACATCATTGTAGTATTCAATCTTTATCGTTCTGGCTGCGGTGGGATCTGTGCGACCGTATATTCCCGCGTTTATGATTATCTGCTCTATCA
>JAUWEX010000042.1 GCA_030607235.1 Planctomycetota bacterium
GTCGAATGGGCGCGCCGGCGCGGCGAACCGGAGCGGTGGAAGGACTACTGGCTCGACGCCGATACCAAGATCGTCCACTTCATCGGCAAGGACAACATCGTCTTCCACGCGCTGGTCTTCCCCGCGACGCTCATGGGCCAGGGCGGCTACGTGCTGCCGACCAACGTGCCCGCCAACGAGTTTCTCACGTTCGGCGGCGAGAAGGGCAGCAAGTCCAAAGGCAACGCGATCACCGTGCCGGAGTATCTCGAAAAACACCCGGCCGACATGATACGCTACTACCTCACGATCAACGCGCCGGAGGTCAAGGACGCGAATTTCACGTGGGACGATTTCGCGGCGCGCAACAACGACGAACTGGCCGACGTGTTCGGCAACCTCTACCACCGCATCCAGACCTTCGCGCACAAATACTTCGACGGCAGGATGCCCGCGGACGTGCCGCAGGACTCGCCGGTGCTGCAACAGGCTCGCCGCACGAAGGAAAAATTCGACGCGCTGATCGCCAATTTTGAGATACGCGAGGCGATGCGCGAGGTGCTGGCGCTGGGGCGCTGGGGCAACAAATTTTTCGACGACGAAAAACCGTGGGCCTCGCGCAAGGAGGACATGGAGCGGTGCGGTGCGGCGATCGCGGCGGGCCTGGAGTTGTGCGCGGCGCTGGCGGTGCTGATGTGGCCGTGTATGCCGTTCTCGGCGCAAAAACTCTGGGAGATGTTGGCGCTCGACGGCGAGATCGACCAGGACGGATGGAAACGGCTGGGCGAGCCGATGCTCGCGAAGGGCCACAAACTAAACAAACCCGAAATCCTCTTTCGGAAAATCGAAACGGTGCCGACATGAAAAAAATCACCAAGGCGATTCTGGCCGCGCTGGCGGCCTGTGCGATCGGAGCGGCGGGCTGCGAAAAAAAAGACGACGACCAGGACCTGCCCGACGCGCGGTATAAGCCGCAACACGACCGCACAATCGAAGCCCTGCCGCCGAAAGGCGAGCGGCAACTGCTCCCGATCAAGGAGCGCGCCGAAGCGGCCGCAAAGGAAGCGGGCCAGTCCGAGAAGGATTACTCGGACGCAAAAAAAATCGTCGGGTGCCTGATCGCCTATAACTACAAAAAACGCAAGACCCTGGCCCGCGGCGGCGATCTCATAGAACGCAAAATGAGTCTGCCCGGCGGATACAGAGGCAATCGGCCGGTCGGCCGCGACGAGGCCGAAGAACTCATCGAACGACTCACGGCAAAGGGCAACTACGCGCTGGCCGTGATCGCCGAAGGCCTGCAAAGGAAAATTCCGAAGGAAGCGAAGATACAGATATTCCGCGCGCTGGAAAAATCCGACGCGGATCGGGCGATCGTCGACGATTTGCTTCTTTGGGGCATGGCGAGCGGAGACGCGGACATTCGGTACTGGGCCTACCTCTTCATCAGGAATGCCCAGGACGGCTCCGCGATCCTGCCGGGGCTGGTCGAGATCGCCGCGTCCGACGACACCCGACCTTCCGCGGCCAACTACTGTTTGATGCTGATATACGAGTTCCAGTACAAAAACGGCCTGGAGCCGATGCTGGCGAAGGAGCAACTCAAGGCGCTACGCGACCAATACAAACGGCAGAAAAAACTGCTGAAAGAGGGCAGGAGCGATAGACGAAAAATAACCCACGAAACAACGGCGGTGCTGCTGGCGCGGGTCATCGCCGAAAGCAAAGACAGCAAAGTCAAAGCCGACCTCTGCGGGATACTCTGGGAAAAATTCATACGACCGGGAACCAACACCGAAGTGAACCGCCACCTTACGGCACTGATAATGAGGTTCTTCGCCGACAAAAAAACCATCGAGGGCGCGGAAAGAATTTTGCTCAACATCGTTACGGCGCGGACCGTCGACGGCCAGCAGCCGCGGTATTACTGCGACGTTCGCGAGGCATTCCGCGCGCTGGGCGAGATCGCCGCGGCCAAGAAGGAAGAAGAGGACAAGGGCGAGATAGTCCACGCGCTGTCGCAGATGCTGGCGCGGCGGATAATGCCCGACATCGCGATGGAGGCCGCCGACGCGCTGGCCAACGCGGGCGGCGCGGGCGCGGTAACGGGCCTGCTGGAGGGCTGTCGCATCAACGACGATCCGCTCGTCAAACTCTACTGCGCGCGCGGGCTTGAGTGGATACTCCGCGACAAAAAAGCCGACGGCGAAAGCCTGCACCAAATCGTCAAGGAGACATTCGCGCGCTGGCCCTCGGAAAAGAACGAGCCGCTGATGGCAACGTGGATCAGGCTCCTCGGCGCGGCGCGCAACGGCGTGGCCGACGAAGAGGAAACCGGCAAGGCGATCGCCGACCTCAGAATGATCCTGCAGGAAATCGAGCGTAGCGCATGGATCCGCGGCATCGCCGCCGAGGAACTGGGCAACTACGACCTCAAGGAAGTCCGCGAGGCGTTGGTCCTCGAATACGGCAGGACCGACAACGCCGAGATTCACTACTTCATCATCAAGGCGCTGGGCAAGGTCGGCGACAGCAAGTCGGCGAGAATGATCATCTCCGTCGCGCTCAACGCCGACTCCGCCATAATAGAAGCGTGCTCGCGGAGCCTGGCGATGCTGCTGCGCGAGGGCGAATTCGGCCTCGACGACCTGATGACCATGTACACCGCGCCGGGTATCGGCCACGGCCAGAAGCGCAACCTTCTGGAATGCCTGGCGCACATCGGCGGCGCCGACGACCCGAAAGCCGTCGACCCGGTCGACGAGATGCTGATTACCATATTCGCCAACGAGCAAAGCGAAGACCTCAAATCGCAGGCGCTGTACTTCATCAACCAGCGGTTCCGGCCCGGTGCGATGCCCGGGGAACTCGAAGGCGCGCTGACCTCGGCCCTGCGGAGCGGCCGGAAGGAGGCGTATTTCTTCGCCGTGATCCTGCTGACGAAACTCGGCAGCAAGGAATCGCTGCCGCTGATCGCGGGCCTTCTCGGCGAAAACGATATCGAATTGCCCGTGCGGCGCGCGGTCTACCAGGCGATGTACGCGATGGGCGGCGCGGACGAAATCCCCCTCATCCTCAACGACATAAAGGATTACGCCGTATTGAAAATCCTGAGCGATAGCCGCGCCTTTGCGCACGTGGAGGCGGCCAAAAACGCCGTCGCGATGTTCGAGATCGATCTGCGCCGCAAAGAAATCGCCGACCTGATCGACAACGCAACCGACGAGGACCTGCGCTTTGCGGCGATCCTCACGACGACCGACTTCGCGCCCGGCGAATTCGTCGACAGGCTGACCGCGATTCTCAAAAACGAAAAATCCTCGGCGCGCGCGATCGGCGCGACACTGATGGCCCTGGGCTTAAAAGGCCGCCGAGAGGTCTTGCCCGAAATCGCCGCGATGGTAAAATGCGACGATCCCGAACTTGTCGCGGCGGCCGCATTCGCGCTGGGCAAACTTAGGGTGCTCGACGGCGCCGAGCCGCTGGTGGCGGCGCTCGCAAAAGAAAACGCCCTGCCCGAACACCGGCGCAACCAGAACCTGATCGACTTAATCGTGGGTGCGCTGTCGAACGTCGCCGACGCACACATGTGGAAGATGGGCACGAGCGAAGAACACCGGGCCGAACGCATCAAGGCCCTCGGCGACGACGCGGCGGCGTGGCGCGTGTGGCTCGACGAAACGAAATAACGCGGGCGGCGGCAGGGTCGCCCTTACCGATAAAACAACGGGGCTTAACGACATGAAAGCGTATTTGGACAACAACGCTACGACGCCGATGGACCCGCGCGTGCTCGACGCGATGGTCGTCGCGTACCGCGACTATTTCGGCAATCCCTCCAGCCTTCACGGATTCGGCCGCGAGGTCGCGCGGCACATCGACGAGGCCCGGCGGAAAATCGCGGAGTTGCTGGGCGTGAACACCGAAGAAATCGTCTTCACCGGCTCGGGTTCCGAGGCCGACAACGCCGCGCTCAAGGGCGTCGTCGCGGCGTCGAAGATAAAAAAACCGCACATCGTTACCAGCGAGATCGAACATCCGGCCGTCTACGTAACCGCTCGCGTGCTGATGGAAGAATGCGGCGTGCGCGTAACGTATCTGCCGGTCTCCGGCGACGGGACGGTCGACCCCGACGACGTGCGCCGGGCGATCGACGCCGACACCGCGATCGTGAGCATCATGCAGCTCAACAACGAAATCGGCTCGATCCAGCCGATCCGCGAGATCGCGCAGATCTGCGCGGAAAAGGAAGTCCCCTTTCACACCGACGCCGTCCAGAGCGTCGGTCGCATCCCGGTGAACTTCGGGGAACTCGGCGTGGACCTCGCCTCGGTCGCGGCGCACAAATTCAACGGCCCCAAAGGTATCGGCTGCCTCTACCTCAAGAGCGGCACGCGCATCAAGCCATTCGTTACCGGCGGCGGACAGGAAGGCGGCCGCCGCGCCGGAACCCACAACTCGCCGGGCATCATCGGCATGGCGCGGGCGCTGGAACTGGCCGTGGACGAACTCGACGCGACGATGGAAAAAGTCCGCGGAATGCGCGACCGCCTCGAAGCGGCGATCCTCGCCGAAGTGCCCGACTGCAAGGTCAACGGCTCCGGCGCGCAGCGCGTCTCCAGCACCAGCAACATCGCCTTCAAGGGCATCGAAAGCGAAGCGTTGCTGATAAAACTCGACCTTGCCGGAATCGCCGCGTCCGCCGGGTCGGCCTGCTCCACGGGCACGGCCTCGGCGTCGCACGTGTTGATGGCGATGGGCCTGACGCAGCGCGAAGCCGCGTCGAGCATCCGCTTTTCGTTCGGCAAATTCAACACCGACGCCGAAGTCGACTACGCGCTCGAAGTCATCCCAAAGGCCGTGGCTCAACTCCGCAAAATCTCGATTAACGCCTGAATCTGAAAGGGACACTTCCTCCTTCGCGAAGCGCGGCAAGACCGTCCGCATCAGGCGGAAAGGGATGTGTCCCTCTCAGACTATCGGATTAGGTGATAATACACCAAAGTAAACCAGGCTGCATAAGGAGAATTACATGATCAGATATATACTTGTGTTATCCGTGGGAGTGTTTGTCTCGACGTTTCTTATGGGATGTTCCGGGCCGGTAACGTTCACGCCCGATTCGGTGGTCATGATTTACGGCTATTCCGATGACACATATAAATTGGAATACAGGTTTACCAAAGAAGAAGCCGCGGCGATCTGCGAAAAACTGAATTCGTATCGTGTCGAGAGAATTCGTGTTATGGATGCAACTTGGTATCTTTGCAGGATCGAGATTTCCGCGACCGATTCGATGAAACAATTAAACATTCTGCAGGGAAACAGGCTTTGCGTATACAATCTTGACGATAGGGATGAGGAAAGTTACCGGATCATAGTGGATGGTTTTTTCGATCTGATCAAAAAACGCTTGTATGCGTTGGAGATCGAATATCTTGGTGAATATCCCCTTGAAACAATATCCGGGAATATCCTTAGTTCAAGATTAGATTTAGCACTAGAAAGAGCATGTGAGGAACTGGGCCTGACATTTTGGGCGGACTCCGGCGATGTTAACGCTTTGCGCAGGTTTCAGGAATGGTACAAGGAAAACAAGGACAAAATCAAGTGGGATGAAAAACAGAACAAATATATCGTTACGGAATAAGTGCCATAAACGATAGAACTCATAAAAGAGGAGCTTCGGCTCCTCTTTTTTTGTTCTATGAATTGCCGAGAGGGATATATCCCTTTCAGATAGGATGCAGTCCGCATTGGGCGGACAGCCTGCCTGCGGAAAAGATCGTCAACAACACAGCACTCTTGCCCAAATCGTCAGTGAGTGAAAGCGAAGCGCTCCGGGCGATAGCCCGTAGCAAGCGGGTCTTGGAATGAGTGGCTACTTCCCTATTGCCTCTAGGCGCTGCCTGGTTGCCTGGCGGCGTTGCCTGGCCATTGTCGCTATCTTGTCGCACAGGACCGGAAACGCGATGCCCGCGGTTGCCGCCGCCATCGGCAGCAGGCTCCTTTCGGTGAAGCCGGGGACGGTGTTGGCTTCGATGAAATACGGCCTGCCGCCGGCGTCCAGCAAAAAATCCACCCGCGCGAAATCGCGGCAGCCCAGCGCGCGAAACGCCGCCAGTCCCATCTCCTGAACGCGCTCGTAGGTCTCGTCGTCCAGGCCCGCGTCGGTGAGGTACTGCGTGCCGGAGTCGCCGTATTTCGCCTCGTAGTCGTAGAATTCGCGCATCGGACAGACCTCGACGATGGGCAGCGGCGTCGCGCCCAGCACGCCGACGTATAACTCGCGGCCCGCGATGAATTTTTCGACCAGCACGTCGCCGTATTCGACGGCCTTGCGGATGCCGTCGAGAATGCCTTGCTCGTCGCTTGCGATGCTCACGCCGACGCTGGAGCCTTCGGCGCGGGGCTTGATGACGACAGGCCCGCCGAGGGGCCTGGCCGCGGCGAGGTATTCCTTGTCGCTGTGTTTGGAGCAGAACAGCACGTGCTGCGCGGTCGGGATGCGCGCGGCGGCGAGGGCCTCCTTTGCGGCGGCCTTGTCCATGCAGAGGCGGCTGGTCTGCGCGTCGCAGCCGGTGAACGCCAGATCGCGTTCCTGCATGAGCGCCTGGAGCGTGCCGTCTTCGCCGAAGCCGCCGTGCAGCGCGACGAAGAAGACGTCGAAGGGGCGGTCGAGTTCGGGGATGTCGAGCGAGGTAACGTCGACGAATTCCGCGCGCCAGTTCATTTTGCGCAGGGCCTCGCAAACGGCGCGGCCGGATCTGAGCGAGACTTCGCGCTCGGACGAGACACCGCCCGCGAGGACGGCGACCGAGGGTCTGTCGGTATCGTTGGTCATTTTCGGATTCCGTAATTTTTGTGTTGTGAATTTTCTTCGCGTCGGGCGCTACCAGATTTCGATTTCCGTTTCGAGCGTAATGCCGAATCGCCGCCCGACTTCGCCGCGGATTTTGTCGATGAGGGCGAGCACGTCGGCGGCGGAGGCCCGGCCGCGGTTGACGATGAAGTTGGCGTGGACCTCGGAGACCGCCGCGTCGCCGCACGCCGCGCCCTTGAGACCGGCCTCGTCGATGAGTCCGCCCGCCGAGATTCCGGGCGGGTTGTGGAAAACGCAGCCCGCGCAACGCGCGCCCAGCGGCTGGCTCGCGCGTTTTTCGTCGACGATCGCGCGCATCCTCTCGCGCACCGCTTCGCTCGCCCGCGGCGCAAGCGCAAACCTCGCCGCGCCAATCATCTCGCCCTTCAAGGAGGAGCGGCGGTAGGCGAATTCTATTTCGGTTGCCGGAATCGTCGTTTCGCCCGTGCCGTTGAGCACGCGCACACTCTCTACGGCGTCGGCGATCGTGCCGTGTCGGCCGCCGGCGTTCATTACCAGCGCACCGCCGACGGTACCGGGCACTCCGGCCATGACTTCGAGTCCGGCCAGTCCGCGCGAAGCGGTTTCGTTGACGAGGACGCTCATCGGCAGGCCCGCGTCGGCCTCGACCAGCACGCGTCCTTCGGTTCGCTCTATCACGCGCCAGGTCGTCGCGCGCGGCACGACGACGATGGGTTCTGCGATTACGGGCGAGGCGAACAAAACATTTGTGCCGCCGCCAAGTATCCTGAAATTTTCGCCGCCCAGCGACGCGGTCAGCGCGTGGGTCTCGGCGATGTCGGCGGGCCGGTAGAGTCTGCGCGCGATGCCGCCGATCCTGAAGGACGAAAACGGAGCCAGCGACATGTCGCATTCGAGAATGCGGGAAAAATCGTCCGCGGTCTTTTCGATGTCAGCGGTTTTCAACACACCAATTCCTCAACCGGCGTCCTGGCGCTTTCCATGTAAATCCGCTGC
>JAUWEX010000283.1 GCA_030607235.1 Planctomycetota bacterium
GTTTACTATTTGCCAATTACGGCATTATACGCGTAACCAAGTATACACACGTTTTGGGCACTGTCAAGCAAATGCCGTATTTTCCTCCTCCGCGAATCAGGAGTCCCTGGCCAACACCCGTGTGGCCGGAGGCTCGGAGAAGGGCTTGTCGAGGTCGATCTGGTCCCACGGCGTCATCGGACAGTGCAGCCGGTGGCCCAGGTCGGGGAAAACCTTTTTGAGATAAGCCGATACAGCCATAATGGTTATGTGATAGTGGCGCAGGTACATGTAGCGCTCGATGTCGAAGTCCATTTCGGCGGCGGACCGATAGCGCAAATCCAAATCCTTCTCCATCGCCTTCAGGATAATCCGCTCGACTTCCTCGGGGATGTCGGGGTTGACCTCGCGCGGTTTTTTGAAGGCGCCGCGAATGTTTTTACGCATAACCATCTGCGTGATGTGCGGCGTGCGGTGGTCGAAATCGGTGATGAAAGGGTTTTCGCCGGTGAGCAATTCATACATAATTATGCCCAGTGAATAAACATCCGAGCGCGCGTCGGTCTTCTCGAAATTCGCCTGTTCGGGCGACATGTACGAAATTTTGCCGACAACGATCTCGCCCTCCTCCTCGTCGCAGTAGATATCGTTCTTGGAGACGCCGAAGTCGGTCAGTTTGACGCCGCCTTCGATCGTAAGCATCACGTTGCTGGGACAGATGTCGCGGTGGACGATGTGCAGCGGCCGCCCCTCGGCGTCCAGCCGCCTGTGCGCGTAATCCAGCGCGCGGCAAACGCGGCTTATGATAAACAGCGCGATATCCATGCGCGGCTGGAGGTTCATCTCGCGGTGCATTTCCATGAACTCGGTCAGTGTGATGCCGTTGATATATTCCATCGCTATGAAATACTGCCCGCGCATCGAGCCGAGTTTGTAGACCTGGGCGATGTTGGTGTGAACGAGGTTGGCCATGAGTTTGGCCTCGTTGACCAGTTTGCGGATGAATAGCGGGTCCTGCGAGAATTTGTCGAGCAGTATCTTGACCGCAACCGTCTTTTTGAATCCGTACGCGCCGTGCATGTCCGCCTCGTACACGGTGCCCATGCCGCCCTCACCGAGTACGCGGTTGAGTGTGATGCGGGTGGTGTCGGAAAAGGTCTTCAGCATTTTGGGCTTTCTCCATATTATTGTTCTCCGGACTTACTGAATCGACGATTTTTCAAAAAATGTTTAGCCCTTGTCACGGTTTTGTCGCTGTCGTATACTCACTTTCGACGGATTGGCTATTCAGGCATACCGACAGGAGTGATTATGAAAACCCGCAAGTTCGGCAAAACAGGAATTGAAGTGAGCGAAATCGGCATGGGCTGCCGCGCCATCGGCGGCAACGAATTCGGTGGCTGCTACGGCCCGACCGACGACGAGGCCTCGATCGCCGCGATAAAAAAGGCCTACGAGATGGGCTGCGCCTTTTTCGACACCGCCGACGTCTTCGGCCACGGTCACAGCGAAGAAATCCTCGGCCACGCCCTCAAAGACGTGCGCGACAAGGTCTTCATCTGCACCAAGGTCGGCCAGGACTTCTACGCGCCCCGGCCCGCACGTAACTTCGCGCCGCTCTACACCGGCTTCGCGTTGCACAAAAGCCTCGCCCGACTCCAGACCAACTACATCGACTGCTACTTCCTGCACAACCCCTCGATCCGCATGATCCAGCGCGGCGATATGCTCGAACACATGAGCGCCCACAAGGAAATCGGCCAGATACGCTTCTACGGCGTCAGCATCAACAAGCCCGAAGAGGGCCTCGCCGCGCTTGAGGCCGGCGACCCCGACGCGCTGCAACTGCCCTACAACCTGGCCGCATCGGACGGCTGGGACGAACTGTTCCGGGCCGCAAAAGAAAAGGGCTGCGCCATCGTCGTCCGCGAGCCGCT
Organism: Planctomycetota bacterium; assembly: GCA_030607235.1. Taxonomy (GTDB): domain Bacteria; phylum Planctomycetota; class B129-G9; order B129-G9; family B129-G9; genus JAUWEX01. The sequence continues at coordinate 1,917 of JAUWEX010000283.1, forward strand.
GGCGGGCGGCTTCCTCACCGGCAAATACACCGCCGAATCAGAATTCCCCGAGGGCGATATCCGCGCGAAGATGAAGGAAAAGGACAAAAACGAACTGGCCCAGGCCGCCGCCGAATTCAAGGCCGAACTCGAAATCCCCGGCGAACGCACGCTGGCGCAGGTCGCTATTCGCTTCGCCCTGCAACCCGACGCCGTCAGCGTCGTGATCCCCGGCACCAAAACACCCGAACAGGTCGCCGAGAACATGACAAGCAACGACTAATCCACCCGTACCCGGAGGACAAAATGGGCATGAACAATCCGCAACAACAATATTACTATAATACAGGCGCCCAGCCGCCGCATAAGAGCGCGTGGCGATGGAAAAAATTTCTACTGACGGCGGGGCTGCCGGTATTATTTGTGCTGCTGGCCATACTCGGCGTTCGGTATGGAATACCGTGGTTGTGCCAGCGCAGAATGGAAGAGCAACAGCACGCACCGTGGGCTGAGTGCCCGATGCAGGTTCCGGGCGACACGAAAGTAATTTTCCTGCGAAAACATATTCATCCTTTTCTCGCGGAATACGACAGAGCCCTGCGCATCGAGCGTCCCGGCAAAGCATCCGTAACGCTGGATTTGCCGTCGAACACCGGCGGCCGCACGATGATAAAAGTATACACCTGTTGTGCCATATCGCCGGAAGGCGAAGAAACCCCGATGCTGCTGC
>JAUWEX010000059.1 GCA_030607235.1 Planctomycetota bacterium
ACATCATCGTTTCCGTAGCGATCCACTCGGAGGCATGGATACAGCCGCAGAGCAGGATGTCAGGTTTTGCGGGGTCGTTGAAAGAGGCGTTGCGGCTGATCTTCATCGCGTAGATGTCGTGTCTTTCGTGGGTCTTGCCCAGCGAGACGACCATGAGCAGGTCACCGCCGGATTTCTTGCCGTACCTGTCGTGCCAGAGTGTGAGTTTTTTGGTGATTTCCTTATATGTATGGAAACGGTCGCGTTTCTGAAGCGGATCGGAGATTGCCGGATAGTTCCCGGCGAGCCGCACGGGGTTTGCCGTGGAATACGCGCACCCCGTTGCAAGCAGGGCACAGCACAGCACCGTGCCCGCGATTACGGACGCAACGAAAACGCGTATTTTTTGTGGTGCGCGGAGCATCTCCCGGACTCCTTACGGCTGATGAATTGAATTCAGACATTTGGCGTGATTAACGTAATATCTCTCATCGTCAAAAATATCACGGAAATGTTGATTTGCAAAGGGAAAATTAAAATTTCATTAAAAAAGACGGCCGCCGGAACTTTTTCTGCTTCCCAAAATTCTCCCCATCGTTATACTTAACCACGGAAGCCGCTTACGGCGCGGGAAATGGAGGCGTCGTAACGTGCCGATGTTTTGACGAAGGTAGTTACGTGTTATCCACAATTTGCGCGAAAAAATCATGAAAATCGGAGTCGTATCCGATACGCACATCCCCCGTGCCGCGGGCGAACTGCCCGAGGGGCTGCTACGGGGGCTGGCGGGCGTGGACCTGATCCTGCATGCCGGGGACATCCTCGAGCCGTCGGTGCTCGACGACCTGCGGGCGATTGCGCCGGTTGAGGCCGTCTGCGGCAACATGGACCACCATCCCGCAATCCGCAATCTGCCCGGCAGGCGTGTAATTTCCGCGGCGGGCCGCAGCATAGGCCTGACCCACGGCAGCGGCGCTCCGCAGGGCCTGGTTGCGCGCGTGATGAGGATGTTCGAGGGCGTGGACTGCATCGTCTTCGGTCACTCGCACTCGGCGTTTAACGAAACAATCAACGGAGTGCTGCTATTCAATCCGGGTACGCCCACCGACAGGCGTTTTACGAAGTCGCACACATTCGGGATAATCGAAATCGGCGAGACAATCACCGGCCGGATAATTAGTCTCGACTGACGCCGCCGGACCGCAAACACGAGGGGAATCCGTGTCGATAAAAAGAGTCCTTATCCGCTCCGCCGGGACGATCGCGATGTTTACGCTGCTCAGTCGCGTGCTGGGGCTGTTGCGCGACGTCCGCGGCGCGCATCTGTTCGGGGCGGGGCTGGAGTGGGACGCTTTCGTGTTTGCGTGGATGCTGCCAAACCTCTTTCGGCATCTGCTGGGCGAGGGCGCGCTCAGTTCGGCCTTCGTGCCGGTGTTTTCGGACTACATCGTTAACAAGTCCAAACACGAAGCCTGGAAACTGGCCAGCGTCGTGGCCACGCTGCTGGCGGTGGCGCTTTTTTCGCTGGTTGCGCTGGGCGAACTCGTTTCGATTCCGGTCGAGATGCTGCTCTCGGACGAATCGCTCTCGCTGCAATTCATCCTCATACGAATCCTGTTTCCCTACGTCGCGTTGATTTGCTTCGTGGCGTTTTTGATGGGGATGCTCAATTCGCTGAACCATTTCGCCACGCCCGCGTTCGCACCGGTGATCCTCAACGTGTTCTGGTTGGTGGCGGTGTTTTTCGTGGTTCCTTTCGACGCGCCCAAAAACCGCCAGGTCGTGGTGCTGGCGGTTATGTTGCTGCTGGGAGGCGTGGCGCAGTTGCTGTTGCTGTTGCCGCCGCTGTTCAAAAAGGGCGTGCGCCTCAGGCCGTGTTTCGAGTTCCGCCATCCGGGCCTCAAGCAGGTCTTCGTACTCATCGTGCCTATGCTGATAGGCCTTGCGCCGATGCAGGTCAACGTTCTGCTGGACAACTTGATTGCGCGGCTGATGGGCGAGGTCGGCGCGAACTCGGTTTTTTATTACAGTAACCGTCTGATGCAGTTTCCGCTGGCGATGATCGGTATCGCGATGGGTACGGCGGTCTTTCCGCTTTTTGCGCGGTTTTCGGCGGCGAAACAGAAGCAAAAACTTGCCGCCGCGATTTCGGGTGCTTTGCGGCTGACGCTTTTCATGGCTCTGCCTGCGTCGGTGGGGCTGATGGTGCTGTGCCGGCCGGTGATAAGTCTGTTTTTCGCGCACGGCTCGTTCGACCAAGCCGCCGTGGCGCGCACCGCCTACGCGCTGGTATTTTACGCGGCGGGGGTGTGGGTGTTTTGCAGTTTGCAGATCATTACGCGCTATTTATACGCGCTCAAGGATAGCAAGACCCCGGTTATCGTTGCGTGTACGATGATGGGGCTGAACTTGGCGCTGAACCTGTTGCTGATCGGGCCGATGGACGCGGCGGGGCTGGCGTTGGCGACGACCGTATCGCAGACGGCGAATCTTGCGGTGCTTGTCTGGATTTTGCACCGGCGCGGCGAGCGGCTGCTGAGAGGGGCGCTGCTGGTATATGTCGCAAAGGTCGCGGCGATCTCGGTGCTGATGGGCGCGGTGTGCTTTGCGGTGCTTTGGGCGGTCGAGAGCGAAACCGCGGCGATGGAACTGGGCGGGACTCTGGCGGGCGCGCTGAGTGTTTTCATTCCGATCGCGGTGGCGCTGCCGGCCTATCTGCTGGCGAGCCGCTTCCTGAAACTAAAGGAATCGGGTATAATTCTGGGCGCGTTTTTCAAACGGAAAAAGTGATCATTCAGTGAGGTAATCATGGAGCGACAAACCTATTCGGAGAGGACGTATCAGAACAAACTCTCGTTCAATTATTACAACTTTTGCGACGAACTGCGTTCGGTGCTTTGCCGAATCGTTATCGAAAACCTGCCGGGGACGTTGCACAAGCATCTGCTGGAGGCGGTCCACAAGCGTGCGCGCGGTGCGTTTACCGGCGATGCGTTCAGGGTGTTCGCCGATATGGAGCGGTTTTTCCACAAAGCCCCTTCGATTTATCTGCTGGATGGAGTGGAGATATTCGTTGGGATGCTGTTCGACGACTGCGACCGGAAGGAGCGCGAGATCAAGCCCATAATCGACGCGATCAACCGCGCCTTCGGCGACTTCAACGCGGGCTTTTACGTGTTGGGCCGGGCGCTGCTGCAACAGGAATCGCGCTACTACGATGTGCGGGTCATCCGGCAAGTCTACGAACTGCTTTTTGCGCCGGGGTTCGAGGAGGCGCTGGTGAACTTTCAGCACGCGCTGGGATGGTTGCGGCATGACCCGACGGATTTCAAGGCGATCGGTTACTATGCGGAGGAGGCCCTGCGCCAGACCGTTGTCGAGTTGCTGCGAAGGCACGTAAACCTGGCGATGATCGACAAAATGGATTTGCATCAGGCGCTTGCCGCGTTTGCGCGGATACCGGCCCTGCCCGCGACGTGCGTAGCGGTGCTGGAGACGGTGGCCGAATCGTTCCGAAAGATCATGGCGGCCTGCGAAAGCGCCCGGAGCCTGTCGTACGACGATATGCCGGAGTGTCTGCCGCGCTTTGCGCTCAACGTGCTGGCGGCGGGCCTGATAATGATTATGCAGGCCGAGCGCGAACTTCTTCAGACCAGTCGCGGCGGCGGAGACGGCAAGATCAAATTGTTCTGACCGCCCGGGCGCGTTCCGGTTAAAGAAAGTCATTTTACTCGCCGATGATTTCCAAAACGGTCACAATGTTCCGAAAGGCGGATAAATGACATGAGCAGCCTTGAGTCCAAATTGCTGTTTAACGAACAAAAGTTACAAGTAAAAGACCGCCGCGGGTCCCGCCGTCGCGAGGCGCCCGCCGCATTGCGGTTTACATCGTTCGAAGACCGGAATTGCGTCGCGCTGGATGTGAGTTCCGGCGGCGTGCGCGTCCAGTCGGCGCGGCGTTTTGAAGAAGGAGATGATTTTGCGCTGGTGATGAATCTTCCGCGCAGGGGCCAGCTCGTCCTGAAGGGGCGTGTGGTATGGGTCAGGCAGAACCCCGACCCCGGCGCGCGCGACCGGCAGTATGAGATAGGCGTGGGTTTTAACAGCGCCAGTCCGCGCGATATCGACCTGTTTCGCCAGTATATATGAGCAAATTCCTTTTTCCCGCGCAACCGCACAGACCTTGTGCAAAATCCGTTTCGCCTGCTATAATAACATTGAGCAGGGTTTTCCGCCGTATACCATGATTGTTGAGGGGAGAGACACTTGGCAACCGACAAAACACGTACCACCCAGGGCTACCGCCTGGAATCGCTGAAAAAACTGGGGACCGAATTGCCCGTCGTGCCGCTGCGCGATATGGTTGTGTTTCCCAATATCGTCGCGCCGCTTTTTATCGGACGGGAGCGGTCGATCGCGGCGATACAGCAGGCCACACAGTTCGGCACCGAGATAGTCCTCGTTGCGCAGAAAAGTCCCTCCGACGAGGCTCCGGCTATCGAAGACCTTTACGACGTCGGCGCCGTTGGCCGCGTGATCCAGAGCCTGCGCGCGCCCGACGGCACGCTCAAGGTCTTTGTTCAGGCCGTTTGCCGCGTGCGGATACATCGCTTCATCGAGCGGCGCGACCATCTCGCAGCGCTGGTGCGGCGAGTCAAAGAGAGCGAGCGCTCCTCGCGCGAATCCGTGGCGCTGGAGCGGCTGCTGGAGGAACGCTTCGAGCGGTATCTCGAACTCAACCCGCTCGTCTCCGAAAAGGTCGCCACGATGCTGGGCGATTCCACGACCCTGGCCCAGACCACCGATATCGTCGCCGCGCACCTGACGATAAAAATCTCGCACCGGCAGGAACTGCTCGAAATTTTCAACCCGGTGGAGCGCGCCAAGACTCTGCTGACGCGGCTCGACGAGGAGCTCAACATCCTCCAACTCCAGCGCAACATTGATTCGCAGATACGCACTCGCCTGCACAAATCGCAGAAGGACTACTACCTCAAAGAGCAACTGCGCGCCATCGAAGAAGAACTCGGCGGGGACGACCCCGAACGCACGGAGATGGCCGAACTGCGCCGCAGCATACTCGAAGCGGGCATGCCCGCCGAGGCCGAGAAGGAGGCGCTCCAGGAATACAGCCGCCTGATGCGGACTCAACCGATGAACCCGCAGGCCGCCGTCCATCGCAACTACATCGACTGGATGGTCAGCCTGCCGTGGAGCAAGACCACCGACGACGACCTCGACCTGCACCACGCGCAGGAGATCCTCGACGCGGACCATTACGGGCTGGAAAAGCCCAAAGAACGCATTCTCGAATACCTCGCCGTCCGTCGCCTGTCCGACAAGATGAAAGGCCCGATACTGTGCCTGGTCGGCCCTCCGGGAGTCGGCAAGACCTCGCTTGCGCGGTCAATCGCGCGGGCGATGAACCGCAACTTCGTGCGCAAATCGCTCGGCGGGGTGCGCGACGAGGCTGAAATCCGCGGCCATCGGCGCACTTACATCGGCGCGCTGCCCGGGCGCATAATTCAGGCCCTGCGCAAGGCGGGCACGAAAAATCCGCTTTTCCTGCTCGACGAGATCGACAAACTCTCCAAGGACTACCACGGCGACCCCGCCTCGGCGCTGCTCGAAGTGCTCGATCCGGAAGAAAACCATGCGTTCAGCGACCACTACCTTGAGGTTCCGTTCGATCTCTCCGACGTGTTTTTCATCTGCACGGCGAACTTCGAGGACGCGATACCCTACGTGCTGCGCGACCGCATGGAGATCATCCGCCTGTCGAGTTACACTGCGCCCGAAAAGGCCGAGATCGCCCGGCGGCATCTGATGCCGCGCCAGATCGAGCGGCACGGACTCAAGGGCGGCAACATCGTTATCGAAGACGACGCGCTGGATATGCTGTTGCATCAATACACGCGCGAGGCGGGCGTGCGCAATCTCGAAAAGAGCCTCGCTTCGCTCTATCGCAAGATTGTCAAAGAACTCATCGCCGAACACGACAAAAAGGCCTCGGCGAACAAAAAGACGCGGCGCTTCAGGTTGCCGCGTCGCAAGATAAGCGTTACCGCGGCCAATATCGACAAGTACCTCGGTGTGCCGCGCTTCCGCGAGGCCTGCATCGAGGCCGACAACGGCGTGGGTATTGCCACGGGGCTGGCGTGGACGGCGGCTGGCGGGACGATACTGCTGATTGAGGCCACGAAGATGAAGGGCAAGGGCGGCCTGACTCTGACCGGCAGACTCGGCGATGTGATGAAGGAGAGCGCCCAGGCGGTGCTGTCGTATATCCGTGCCAACGCCGCGCGCTTCGGCATCGACCCCGATTTCACCGAGCACCTCGACCTTCACGTGCACGTACCCGAAGGCGCGGTGCCCAAGGACGGCCCGTCCGCGGGGCTGGCGATTTCGGCGGCGCTCGTTTCGGCGCTGACCGACGAGGCGATCCGGCGCGACGTAGCGATGACCGGTGAGATTACGTTGCGCGGCAGGGTGCTGCCGGTGGGCGGTGTCAAGGAAAAGGTCCTGGCGGCGCATCGCGAGGGCGTCAAGACGATAATCCTGCCCGCAGAGAACAAAAACGACCTGCAGGATATTCCAAAAGATGTGGCCAGGGCGCTGAAGTTCGTTTTCGTCGACGAGATCGACCAGATTTTCCCGAAACTGTTTCTGCGCCGCCGCCGCATCCTGCGCCCCCCGTTGCAGGCCGGACCGCCGCCTGCCCATTGACGATGATGTAATAACAACCGCCGCCAAAAACGGGCGGCGGTTTTTTTGCGTAAAGTCGGACAGGGCCTGTCTTTGTTGCGCGCTTTTGGTTAAAGAAATTTCACGCGAATTCCGAATCTTTCTCTGCGGATTATCAATCATTCGATCATATCT
>JAUWEX010000348.1 GCA_030607235.1 Planctomycetota bacterium
CCTCGCAACAATCTTCAAAAGCGGCGAACGCTTCGGCACATCCGATGCGGGGAGGGGCAGGACAATCGTCATCGACTATTCCTCGCCGAACATCGCCAAGGAATTCCGCGTCTTCCATCTGCGCACCACCGTGCTCGGCCACGCGCTCTGCAACCTTTACAGGGCGCTCGGCTACAAGGTCGTCGGCGTCAATCATCTCGGCGACTGGGGCACGCAGTTCGGAGTCGTCATCGCGGCCTTCAAGGAAAAGGGCGACGAGCGCGCGCTCAGCGAACACCCGTTGAAGTACCTCACGCCGCTCTACGTCGATTACAACAGGCGGATGGCCGAAGACGAATCGCTTCGCGCCGACGCCCGCGAATGGCTGAAAAAACTCGAGGAAGGCGACCCCGAAGCGAAGCGGCTGTGGAAACTTTTTTGCGACCTGAGCATCAAGGATTTCAAGCGCGTGTATAAAAGGCTCGGCATCGAGTTCCAGTATTACCAGGGCGAGGCGTTCTACTTCAAACTCGCCGACTCCGTCATCGAGGCGGCGAAGAAAGCCGGCGCCGCCGAAGAAAGTCAGGGCGCGCTTGTCATCAAGATGCCCGATGAGAATATCCCTCCGGTCATCCTGCGCAAGAGCGACGGCGCGACCAGTTATCACACGCGCGACATCGCTGCCGCTATATACCGCCGGGACAATTTTCATTTTCACAAATTGCTCTATGTGGTCGGCGCCGAGCAAAAACTGCACTTCCGGCAACTCATCCAGGCGCTGCGCAAAATGGGCTTCGACTGGGCCGACAGCCTGGTCCACGTGGCGCACGGCCTCTATCTCGAATCGCAGGATGTAAACGGAGTGCAGGTGAAGACCAAGGCCGGCACGCGGACGGGCTTCAAGGTCGTGCTCGAGGACATCCTCGACGATGCGGTCGCCCGTGCCGAAAGGGTGATAGACGAAAACTATCCCGACGGCTTCCCCGGCGACAAGGCCGCCGCGGCCGAGGCCGTAGGCATCGGTGCGATTGTGTTCGGCGATTTGAAGAACAGCCGCGTCAAGGACGTTGTGTTCGACTGGGACGCGGCGATGAGTTTCAAAGGCGAAACCGGACCGTATCTACAGTATTCTCACGCGCGGCTGTGCAGCATCCTGCGAAAGTACGGCAGGCCGGTTGAGGGCGGTGTGGATTTCGGCCTGTTGTCCGACCCGGAAGAGTACGAGATTGCGAAACTCGCCGCGCGGTACCCGGAAGCGTTGAAAAAGGCGGCCGAGGCCTGCGAGCCTTCGCTGCTCTGCACTTATTTGCTGTTGCTGGCTTCAGCCTTCAACAGATATTACACCGACCTCTCCCGGCACAAAGTCGTGGACTCCGCCAATCCCGAACTGACCCGGGCCCGCGTGCTTCTGACCGACTGCGCCAGGCTCGTCCTGGCCTCCGGCCTGAGCATCCTCGGCATCGTCCCCCTGTCCAAAATGTAGCCCCCGCGAAAAGCGACTTTGCGTCAACATCGGTAACAGTCACCAATTATGGAAGGAACTGTTCTGAATCTACGCCAGCGAAAGGATGACAGTCACCATCTACGAATCTCTCTCGCCAAGCTCGCTCGATTCCGTAATGGTGACAGTCGCCGATATCAGCGAAAAGTCAGTCGACTTGAGTTATCAGTGTTTCAGGAGTGTGGTGAGGAGAGTGAACCCCCAGGACAGGAGGAACAACAATGCCAGACAATACAAGACCTTAAGCCCGAAGAACCGCTCCATAATGCTGCTGAAGGATACTCTGGAGATGAGCGAATAAACACTCAGAATTCCCGCAAACACGACAATTGCAAAGCCGCCGCCGCCGAACGGGTTGGCGAAAAACGCCCTGCCCGGCTCCAGCCGCGCCATATGCGCCATACTCGTGGTCAGGCCACAGGACGGACACGGCAGCCCTGTTATCTCTCTAAACGCGCAGGGCGGAAGATTCAACCGTGTGTGTGTGCCGTAACCGTCAGGGCTGGGCGTCAGGCAGGCGGCTGCGGCGATGATGCCTGCGCACAACATCAACACGGCAAGCGCGCCGGTGCGGTCACCGGCAGCGCTCTTCGCCCTGTCCCTGCGGCTGATAT
>JAUWEX010000161.1 GCA_030607235.1 Planctomycetota bacterium
GTACGCGTTCCTTTGCACGGCATGTGTCAGAACAGTTTCAATATGCGGTACCCTGGCGTTAAGATCGGCGCCTCTATCAATCAGCAACGTAATCATTTCCAAATCATTATTGTCATGAATCACTTGATGCAAAATCCCCGCGTTCGCGCAACCGGGCCGATTGATCACGGCGCCTTTGTCAAGCAGGTGCTTGACCATCTCCATATCCCGCCCTGACACGGCCAGCCGCAGCGCGTGTTCTCCGACCCTGCTATCGAGGTCAACGCCTTTGGCGAGCAAAAGGTTGACGATATCCGTATGTTTGTGCGAAACCGCGAGACAAAGGGGATGGTTGGCGACAGGCAAGGTCTCGGATAAATCTATGCCCTGCCCGATGAGATAGCGCACCATTTTCATATCCCCTTTTTCGACGGCCGGGCACAACACGTTTCTGTTATGCATGTCATACGCATTAAGGTCGGCGCCGTTCTTGAGCAGCAGCGCGACAATCTCGCGATTTCCCGCCTTCACCGCGTCGAACAAGGGCGTTTGCTTCTGATAGCTCCTCACATCGACTTCCGCGCCGTATTTGAGCAGCAACTTGACCATGTCCTCCCGACCGGCCGCGGCGGCAAAGTGCAGCAGCACGCGCCTATCAGCAAATCTACTCTCAATAGCCTCCGGTTTATTCTCTACTATTTCCTTTACCGCGTCCCAGTTTCCTTCCTTGAGCGCCTGCCTCAGTACCGCCTTCTCCTCGAGGGCCGGCTCCGGCGGCCACCCCTCCTCATCTTGGGACAATACGTCCCAGGCGGGCACCAACCCAAAAGCGCATACAAAAACGGCAAGCAAAATCGGCGGGATAAATTTGCGTGTCATCGTAAATCTCCAAATGAATAGTCTGATAGATATTTCCACTGACAGATATAATATGCCTTGCGGCCTGCGCTGTCAATGCACAAAAAAAAGGGCGCGATCACTCGCACCCTTCGTCGTTATGTGATTGGCGTTACTTGCAGCCGCTTTTGCAACCGCTCTCGCAGCAGCCCTTCTCCGGCGGCATCGGCACCTGTTCGAGTTGCAGCCGCAGCCCGCAGCGCAGGCATCGCTCCGCCTGCTCCAGCGCGACCTTCTCCTCGTAAGCGCCCTCGACCTCGGGCATCCCGTCGAAACGCTCCTCCAACGGAAGCACCGGCGAATGCGCGCGCCGCCATTCGGCGAAGTCCACGTCCCTGCCGATGTTGGCCGACTGCTCGTCGCGCTCCACCAGCGTCTCGTCCACCTCGCCGCTCCCGCCCAGATACCTGTCCGCGGCCTTCGCGGCCAGGCGTCCGGCGTGGATCGCATCGATGACGGTCGCCGGGCCGGTAACCATATCGCCCGCGGCGAACACACCCTTGCGGCTGGTGCTTCGCGTCTCGGCGTCGGTAACGGGCTGGCCCTTGCGGTCGGCCTCGATGCCATAGGCCTCGGGCATGTTGACGCGCTGGCCGATGGCCATGATCAGCCGGTCGACCTTCATCGTATATTCCGAGCCTTCCACGGGCACGGGTCTGCGGCGGCCGCTCTCGTCGGGCGCGCCGAGTTTCATCTTCCGGCAGATGACGTTGAGGCACTCGCCGCCGTCTTCTATCTTAATCGGCGTGGTCAGGAAATTCATCTTGACACCTTCTTCCCTGGCGAAGTCGATCTCTTCCTGCCATGCGGGCATCTCTTTTTCGGTGCGGCGGTAGATGATGTTGACGTCTTTTACGCCGAGCCGCAGCGCGCTGCGCGCCACGTCCATCGCGACATTGCCGCCGCCGACCACCGCGATGCTCTCGCCGAGGTCGACCTCACGGCCGAAACTGATAGAGTCGAGCACCGAAAGCCCGTCCATCGTGCGCGGGTCTTCCTCGCCCTCGATGCCCATCGTCATGCCGTCGGCCGCGCCCAGCGCGATAATCACCGAGTCGTAGCCCTGGCCGAACAACTCGTCGAGCGATTCGACTTTGGTGTCGTACTTTATCTCGACGCCCATCCCGACGATGCCGTTTATCTCGCCGTCAAGGACCTCGGCGGGCAGGCGATAGCGCGGAATTCCGGTGCGCATCATGCCGCCGCCCTTTTCCGTCTTCTCGAAGACCGTCGCCGCGTGGCCGAATTTCCGCAGCATCCACGCCGCGCTCAGCCCCGCCGGGCCGCCGCCGATGACGGCGACTTTCCTGCCGGTGTCGGCGCCGGGTTTTTGCGTTTTGCGCCAGCGCCCGTTGTCGCGGTCGGCGACGAAGCGCTTGAGGTCACGTATCTGGATCGCGTCGTTGACCTCGGCGCGGTGGCAGGCGTCCTGGCACGGATGCGGACAGACGCGGCCGAGCGAGCCGGGGAACGGCACGGTCTCGCGGATGACGTCGAGCGCGTCCTGGTAGCGGCCGTCGGCGATTAAGCGGATATATGTCGGCACGTCGACGTGGGCCGGGCAGCCCCACTGGCACGAGAGGGCGAATTCCTCTTCGGTGCGGTCGGCCTTGTCTTCCTTGTAAGTGAGCGCACCGGTCGGGCAGACCTCGACGCACGCGCCGCAGAACTTGCAGCCCGACTCCATGCGCGGCTCGCCGGCGGAAGTCTGGACTATCGTCTCGATGCCGCGATTGGCGAATCCTATCGCGCCGCAGCCGCGGACTTCCTGGCATGCGCGCACGCAGCGCCCGCACAGGATGCACTGGCTCGAATCGACCGCGATCATCGCCTCGTCGGAGATAATCGGCAGGTCCCGCTCCCTGGGCGCGAAGCCCTTGAGCAGTTCCTTGCGACCGACGTAATCGACGACCTTCTTGATCTGGTCGCTGTCGCGCAACTCCGCGGGGTGCTCGCTGAGCAGCAGCCAGACGATGTTCCTGCGGTAGTTTTTGATCTTGTCGGAATCGGTAGTTACCACCATCCCCTCGCGGGCCTCGGTGGTACACGAAACCGGCAGCCCGCGCATGCCTTCAATCTCGACGATGCACATCCTGCACGCGCCGAGTTTGGGCAGACTGGGGTGCCAGCACAGGTTCGGAATATATATGCCGGCGTCGAGCGCGGCCTCCAGCACGGTCTGGCCGTGCTGCGCCTGGACCTCTTTGCCGTCTATGGTCAGTTTAATCATGCTATCGCTCCAAAATTGCACGCTTTGTAACACGACATGCACTTCGTACACTTGTCCCGATCGATTTCGGCCACGCCGCCCTTCTCCCACACGACCGCGCCGGAGGGGCAGGCCTTGAAGCACGCGCCGCACTTGACGCACTTATCCTCTATCACCTCGAATTTGCACAGTTCCGGGCAGGTATGCGCGGTGCAGTATTTCTCTTCGATGTGCGAGACGTATTCGTCCCTGAAATACCGCAGGGTCGTCAGCACGGGATTGGGCGCGGTGCTGCCCAGCCCGCAGAGCGAGGTGGCGCCGACGGTCTCGCAGAGTTCCTCGAGGAAGTCGATGTGCTCGGGCCTGCCGCGCCCCGCCACGATCTCCTCCAGAACCTCCAGCAGCCGCTTCAGGCCGATGCGGCACGGTACGCACTTGCCGCAGGACTCCTCGACCGTGAACGACAGGAAATAACGCGCCATGTCGACCATGCACGTGTCGGCGTCCATAACGATCAGGCCGCCGGAACCCATGATGGCGCCGGTCTGCGCGATCGATTTGTAATCTATGCCCAGATCGAGATACTCCGCCGGGATGCAGCCGCCCGACGGGCCGCCCATCTGCACGGCCTTGAACGGAACCTTCTTTTTCTCCATCCCGCCGCCTGCGCCCTCGACGATCTCGCGGATCGTCGTGCCCATCGGCACCTCGACCAGGCCGGTGTTCCTGACCTTTCCGGCCAGCGCAAAAACTTTCGTGCCTTTGCTGTCTTCGGTTCCGATGGCCGAATACCACTCGGAGCCTTTGACGATGATGTGAGGCACGTTGGCGTAGGTCTCGACGTTGTTCAGGAGCGTCGGCTGCTGCCACAGGCCCTTGACCGCGGGGAACGGTGGGCGGACGCGCGGGTCGCCGCGCTGGCCTTCGATCGACGCTATCAGCGCGGTCTCTTCGCCGCAGACGAACGCCCCGGCGCCCTGCGCGATCTTGATGTCGAAATCGAATCCACTGCCGCAGATGTCCTTGCCCAGCAATCCCTTCTCGTGGGCCTGTTCGATGGCGATGTTGAGTCGCTTGATGGCCAGCGGATATTCCGCGCGGCAGTAAATGTATCCTTCGGATGCGCCGATGGCATAGGCGCCTATTATCAAGCCCTCAATCATCAGATGTGGGTTGCCTTCCACCAGCGAGCGGTTCATGAACGCGCCCGGGCCGCCCTCGT
>JAUWEX010000164.1 GCA_030607235.1 Planctomycetota bacterium
AGAAGTGGCCACGCTGCGCGGGCATAGTGAATATGTGCAATCCGTAGCGTTCAGTCCCGACGGGCGTACGCTGGCCTCGGGAAGTAGTGATAAAACGATAAGGTTATGGGATGTCAGCGCACCGTAATAACGCGATTTTGCGAGAGGGATTTAGTGGGGTGCGGGCTTGCCCGACGCGGTTTTTTGCGGGTTTGCCCGATGCGGTTTTTTGCGGCTCAATTTTTTGTTGACAAAGACCGATGATAGCGTATGATTTTATTGTACGTTTGTGGGTTTCGGCATTATTTTTTTCACCTTCTTAGGGAGACGGTGTCATGAAGAGAGAGATCGGATTAGGCGACATTCTTGTGTTAAGCGGCGTTGTCTTGGTTTTTGCATTTCTTCTGATCAGTGTTATTACAGCCCCTTCGCAGCTGACCAACACTTGGACAATTATTAACTCGATTGTCCTGATACTCCTCACTTTGGGGTGCGGAGCGCTGTTTGTGATGAATCTGATGGGCAAGGTTGAGCAGAAGATGCTGAACGTGTTGTACCTCTTTGCCGGTTTCATTATTATTTTGCATTGCGCTCTGTTTAATATCACCTCTTACATTCCGGGCAAGGACGGTATGGAATTCTACGTGTTCGTCGGCGCGCTCCTGATTGGCGCGGGGACCTACATCGTCCAGAACGGCACCAAGGTCATCGGCGGCGCGAAGAAGGGCTGACCGCCTCGAGCGACAATTTATTCTGACCGACTATCGGGGGAGAGGCATATCCTGTCTCTTCCCCGTTTTTATTTTCGGTGCGGGTGGAGACAACTCGAACCTCCAACCTCCGGTTCCGTAGACCAACGCTCTCGCTCACGGCTTTGCGCAAAGTATAATTCGATAGCGAGTTGACTTTTGGATATGGCGCATTTATGATGCGGGCATGAAGACCGAAATTATCAAACTCGACCCGGGGAATTTCGAGCCGGCACAGTTGGAGCGCGCCGCGAAAATCCTGGCCCAGGGCGGGCTTGTGGCCTTCCCCACGGAGACCGTCTACGGCATCGGCGCCGACGCGCACAATCCCGACGCCATCCAGCGCCTGCGCGAGGTCAAGAACCGTCCCAGCGACAAACCGCTCAGCATCCACATCGCCTACAAGGGCGAGGTCTACCGTTACGCCGACGACATTCCGCCGCTGGCCCGGCGGATGATGGATCGCTTCTGGCCGGGGCCGCTGACGCTGGTGTTGCCGGGCAACGCCGGCGCGGGAGTGGGCGTGCGCTTTCCGGCCAACCCCATCGCCCAGACGCTGATCCGCCTGGCCGAGGTGCCCGTGGCCGCGCCCAGCGCCAACATAAGCGGCCGGCCCACGCTCGACAGCGCCGAAAAGGTCATCGAGATATTCGACGGCAAGATCGACGTAATCATCGACGGCGGCCCGACCGGCACCAAAGTCGCCTCGACCGTTGTGCGCGTGGATCGCAAGGGCTTCGAGGTGCTGCGCGAGGGCAGCATAACCAAAAAAATGCTCGACGAACTCGTCGGCCGGACGGTGCTCATCGTCTGCACGGGCAACTCCTGCCGCAGCCCGATGGCCGAGGCGCTGTACCACAAGGCGCTGATGCAGAAACTCGGCCTGACCCGCGAGGACCTCGTCGCCGGCGGCCACAAGGCGATGTCGGCGGGCACGGCGGCTATTTTGGGCGGCCGCGCGAGTCTGCCCGCCGTTTCGGTGATGAACGAATACGGCCTCGACATCTCCGCCCACCGCGCACAGCCCGTTACCGAAAATATCGTCAACGAGGCCGACGATATTTTTGTGATGAGCGCGATGCACAAGAAAATTCTGTTGGATTGGATGCCTTCGCTCGATACCAAGGTCAAACTGATCCACTCCGAGGGCCGTGACATCGAAGACCCGATAGGCGGCTCGCTGGAGCGATACCGCAAATGCGCCGAGAGTATCAACGCATGTATCAGGAGGATACTGGATATATGAAAATCGCCGTAGCGTCCGACCACGCCGGATATGAAGTAAAGGATAAAATCGCGCAGCGCCTTGTCGCCGCGGGTCACGAAGTAATCGACTGCGGCGCCAATTCCTCCGAGTCCGTCGATTATCCGCAGTTCGCCTTCGCCGCCGCCGACAAGGTCTCGCAGGGCCTCGTCGAAAAGGCCGTGCTGGTCTGCGGTACGGGGATCGGGATGTCGATCACCGCGAACAAACTGCCGCGCGTGCGTGCGGCGTTGTGTTACAACAGGTTCACCACCGAGATGGCCCGCCGCCACAACGACGCCAACGTCATCTGCGTCGGCGCGCGCGCTATCGACCTGGACCTGTGCATAGAGTTGGTAGACCTCTTCATCGCGACGCCCTTCGAGGGCGGCCGTCACCAGAGGCGCCTCGACCAGATAAGCGAATGCGAAGCGGAGCGATAATGAAGTTCCGCATGCGCCATATCGTGATGCTGGGTTGCGTAGCGCTGATAGTCGGCACGGCCGTGGCGACTTACCTGCTGCACCGGGAGCCGTGGTACCGCCGCGATCTCGACCGCGCCACGGAGTTGCTCGGCGAGGACCCGCAGGCCGCGGTCGAACTGCTCGAAAAGGTCGCCGCCTGCGAAAAGCCCGTGCCCGAGCGCGCAATCGCGCACCACCTCTTGGGCCGGTACGAGCGCATGCGCGACCTGCGCAAGGCGGTGAAGCACCTCTCTATCGCGTGGAACGAGTTGGAGCCGGGCGACGAGCGGGCCGCCTGCGGCATCGTGCTAAGCGCGCTCCTCTACCAGGACGGCCGCATATCCGACCTGAAAAAAATCCTCGATTCCCTGACAAAAACGCAGCAATTCCACGACCTCGCGGCGGAGGAGTGGGGTCGGCGCAACAAGACCGCGGCCGAGGCCGCGTGGAGATTCTTCAAAGAAAACCCCGACTACGGCATCGGCGAGAGCCACTTCGCCCACGTCGATTACAGCCGCCAGGATTTCGCGTTCTGGCACAGCCTCGACCTGTTTCGCAAGATCGGCGAGCGGATCGGTTCGCAGTGCGAGCGGAGAGACGAGATCGTGTCGCGCGTCGCCGATTTCGTCGCGCTCAACGTGCCCGACCTGCCCGCCGCCGCGGGCGAGGTGCCGCGCGATTTCGCCAACAGTCCCGGCCGCAGCCTGTGGGCCGGTTACGGCTCGGCGACGGAGCGCGCGTGGACGCTGTGTTCGATTTTGCAGGCGATGTGGATAAGGACGCTGATAGTGGAGGCTGCCCCGGAGTCCGCGCCGGTGGTTATCGTGCTGCTCAGAAAAAAGTGCCGGATATACGACTGCGCGACGATGCGCGAGGTGCGCGGCGAGGACGGCGGGGTCGTTTCGTTCGAGGACTATCTCAAGGCGCACCCGCCGGTGAACCTGGTCGATTTTTCGGCTGACGGCGGCGCGCGTTATTTCGTCTTTGCCGACCCGCAGCAGGTCTCGACGCGGGCGATGCTGATGCAGGACGCGATCCTGGGCGAGTTCGCCACCGAGCCGACCGCGCCGGTGGCGGTGAATCTGGTAAAGGTAATGTATCGTACGGGACGGTTGCTTTCCGGCGGCGAAAAAGACGCCCACGCACCGCCGTGGCCGGTTCCGTTCGAGTTTCGCATCGACGCCAGGTACCAGGAACTCGTCAGGGCCGCCGCGAGCGATCCCGCGAAAACGGAGGGCATCCCGGAGGCGGATCTGAAGCGCGCGGAGGCGGCGGTGAAGTACCTCGATGCGCAGGAGGCGCTGTTGAAAAAACTCGTTTGGGCGAGGACGATGGCGCTGCTGGGCGATTTCGACACGGCGCTGGACTCGCTGGACCTGGTCGGGACGGAAGCGGGCGATAACGCCGAACTTCGGCGCGAGGCGCGGTATTTCGAGTGCCTGTGCCTGTACGAAAAGGGCGATTTCGCCGCGGCGCAGAAAAAACTCGAAGTGTTCCTCAACACCGACCCGGGCCGGCGCGAGTCCGCCGCCCGCGGCCTGCTGAACCTCGCCGAAAAGCGATAGCGCGCGTTTGCGTTTGTCGTTGCGCGGGGGATCGTCCCCTCTTTTTTTTTGCGCTGGAATATGGTATATAGTTTGATTCCACCGGATTTTGGCAGGAGAACGGATGAACAGAAAATACCACCATTTTATGATCGCGCTGTATCTGCTTTCGGACGCGACGATGGTTGCGCTTGCGTGGGGCGTGTCGTATCTGATGCGCTTCTCGCTACGGCTCGATCTGGGGCTGGTGGTTTTTCCGCAGGACCCCGAGGGACGGGCGGAGTACCTC
>JAUWEX010000085.1 GCA_030607235.1 Planctomycetota bacterium
GCAACGTAGGCATTGTGGCGCACCTTTAATTCGTCCGCCGTTTCAAAGCGCTTCTTGCCGTCTTTAACAACCCCCTTGACAACGTAGGGGTTGCCGTCTTCAATGCATTGCAGCATTACATTGCGCGCCTGCTGCACGTCTCCGTACAGGTCTTTGAGCTTGGTATTGTCATCCGATGCGCCTAAGTTCTGGGCCTCGAAGAAATAGAACTCCACATCCTGTATCAGCATCCGTATCTCGCTCATCTCTTTGGTCGTTTCGGGGACAATCAGATACAGCGCGATATTGTTCTTCATAGCGCCGATGGCCGCCGAAGACGCTTGCACCTTGTAAGCGGCAAGGTCCTCCAGGATCGCCTTGGTGTCCTCGGCCAGCGACGGCGAATCGCTATTAAGCGCATTCAGGCTCTCGAACAAGTCCCCGCGCAACTCCTCTGCGCCTTTAGGGATATGCTCCTCCACCAGTTCGCGAACATGCCCAATCTGCTGCTCAAAGAACTTTTTCCTGGTTTTGGCGTCGCCGGCGCCAGCGGCGAAATACTTCATCAGGCTGTAAATGATGTCGCCGTCTTCGAGCACCAAAAACTGCTCGTAAACCGCCGTTTTGGCTTTGGCTTCGGACTTCTGAGTTTCGACCAGACTAATGTTGTCCGGCGAGCCTCCGGAGAAGTGTTCGGCGTATACGTCGTAGTCGCGCTCGTACTCAGTCAGGCGAATCTGCATCAGCCGCCTCATGATAACACGCTGCACCAGCGTAAAGGCGTCTTCGGGCAGACGCTCGCGCATGCTGTCCATCATGATGAACTGCATCTTAAGGCAAATCTCTTCGCTCAATTCAAGACCGTAGAGCAACGTGGGATTGCGGGAAATCTTGGTGTCGACTGTGAAATCCGTCTCATCCTTGTAAGTGCCCTGCAGCATGGACTTGAGAGCCGCGATCTCGTAATCCGTAGCCAGCGCATTGTCATCCGCCGTGCGTTGATATATCCAGCTCAGCAACAGCGCCCGATCCGTGTAGTCGTTGGCCTTGGTCTCGGCGGCCACCATCGCGACAGAAAGACTCGTGAGCGCAGCCCTTGCGCCGCTCATGTCCCCACCGTCCACCGAATTATCGTTATAGGCGTCTCGCAGGTCGAAACCGTCCGAGGCGATGATCCGGAAATAAATCGTGTCGTTCAGTTGCAGGTCCGCCACCTTGTTGTAATTCCAGTAATAATCTATATCGCATTCCCGTTCGTAAAACCGGATGTTCGATTCCTGCTTGATGTTGCGCACCTTCCGTATCCAGCGATGGATATCCGTGCTGTACAGCGTATACGTCGCATACCGGCGCGCTTCACCGCCAGCGGCCTGGTACCGAAACATCAGGCGCACGTTATCGACATACTTGTCGTCTTCGACCTTAAGACGGATCGGCAATACTCCGCCCTGCACACGCGGACCGGCGGTCTGGCACGGCGAAATAACCTGCATTTTAGGCGCGCGATCGTCCAGCACCGCAACATCGAAGTCCAGCGGGTTAGCGTTCTGGAACCTCTCGTCGTCGAACTGCCTGTCGAACAAAACAAAGTTGTACGAGCATGGCTTATCGACAACAAACGTCGCAACCCAATACTTCAAATCGCCCGCGAACGGGGAGTTTGCGCCGGGCCGCTGCAAATACACCTTGCCCAATGGCTTGCGATCCTTGCCGGGGTTAGCAAATTGGATGTAAGAAGAGTCCTTGATCTCGCGGTTCGTGCGGATCAGCATATCTACCAGACTGCCGCGGTACGCGATGATCTTGCCGCCGTCTTTGGCAGTGGGTCGCTCGTCCATCTTGTCGCATTTCGGCAGGTAGATCCTATGCCTGATCATCTCCACTGCCGGCCTCTGGACCGCGTTGATATGCGACTCCAGCGGATAGAAATTCCGCTCCGCCATGCCCGACGGGCCTTTGACAGTGAAGATTACGTTCGTGGTAACCTTGTCGATTTCCACGTAATACTTGCCGGGTTTATCCGCGACCTCGATGAGTTCCTTTTCCTTGATGCGGCTCTCATCGCCTTCGTACGAAAACTCAATTCGCGGCTTGTCGCCTTCATATTGCTCCGACTTGCCCTTTTTGGCGGACACCACCGATATTTCGATCCGAACTTTGTCGCCGGACGGGATGTATTGGGTCTTTTCATAGTTGTCTATCTGGAATTTCCAATCCCTGGGATAGAGGTCGGCCTCGGCCAGCAAAACGACGCGATTCCAGAAAATCTGCGCCGTATCGGGAAACGCCGCGCTTCCTCCGACCAACACGAACAAGCCGATGAGTCCCAAAACCAAAAACATCGTCATCCGCCTGCTTAGCCCGGCGACCGCACCGAACCTCATGTTGCCGGTAACCTGCTCGGTCTCGGCCATCAGCGAGCGCACCATAGCGCTCGAACTGAACGTGTCTTCGGGGTCGAAGCGGCGCGCCAGTTGCAGCGAACTGATCAGCCGGTCCTTGAGGCCCGGGAAACCACGTTCCACGCACAGCGCCATATCGTCCACGTTCATCTTTACCGACAGAGGGTAAATCAGAAAACGATACAGACAATACACAAGAAACGCCATCGCGATCACGTTGACTCCCAGCCGGAAAGGCCAAGGGCCGCGCAGCAGGTAATCGAGACCGAAAGCGACCAGGGCGCTGCACGCCAGCATGCTCACAAACACAGACAAGCCGAACGCGGCGAAGAGCACGCGGATTTTCGTTCTCAAACCAAGAAGTTTGCTTTGTGTAAGTTGCGATACCATGTCGAGTAACCTCGAAAACTTGATTATATGTTAGTTAATTCCTGTTTTGCGGCCGCCTACTCCTCCGGCCCGTCTTCGCCCCCCGGCGGCGGCGCCGCAAGGCGTATCTTTATCCGATTGGTTTTTTCCTTATTCAGAAGCACGCCGTACAGCCCGTAAATCTCGACCGTCTCACCGGGCTTCTTAAGGCCCAGCGCTTCGGGCGCAACCTCGCAATAAAATTCGTAGCGCTCGTTGTTGCCCAGTTTGATTTTGTTTTCGACATCGGGCCTGGGCGATTCCTTCGCCTCGTCAAAATAGTCCCGAACCTTCAGCCGCAAATTCGGATCCTGCTCGCTTTTGATTATCGCCGTTTCGTACTCATCGATCAGAGCGTTGCCGCTCGGGAACCGTATCGCGAAATCTTCTCTGTTCGTTACCCGAAACCGTAGCCGCACCTTGCTGCCCGCATTGAGGACAACCGTTTGGCCCATCTGCGGATCCACGAATTTGCGCTTGGCCGGGTCGAAAACCGCCAACCCCACCGCGTAGTTGTGATCTTTGTCCAGAACAACTGCGCGCCCGACCTCTATCTTCTCGATCTCCTCGGGTGACCGGCCTTCGCGCGCCTCGTACTTCTTGCCAGCCTCGGCGAGTTGCGTCGTGCCGGCGTTGGCGAAATCCACCTGCCCGACCTTCACCGACAGGCTCGTCTTGCGGGCTGCCTTGTCAACCTCGATCTCGAACGCCGCCTTCGTCGCAACGGCGCTGCCGTAATCGGTCTTGACGGTAAAGCGCTCTTCTTCGCCGCTGATCACCACGCGCATCGATCCGCTGACCAGGTAAACCGTATCCTCGGCCTCGAACCGCGCTTCGGCGGGCGCGCTCAAATACAATTTGGTCCCGTTGGGATAAACGATTTGCGCTTCCTGGCCGTAGGAGCCTTTGACGCGGATGCCATCGCCGACGAAAAACTTCTCGCCTGCACCCGCGGGCTTGTCTTCCGGGCCGTAAACGGTTGCGCCACCCTTGTACTCGACGGCGAACCGTTGAGTCGTCCGCCACATCAGCACCAACCCTACAAGTATCGCGACCGCCGCCGCGCATATCGCTATCGCCATGACCTTGCGGCCCGGCGTCAACGGCACTCCGGGGCTCATCCGCCCGGGCAACGCAGCGTCGTCCCTGTCGTAAGGCTCGACCGTATCCGCCGCGCCTCCGGCAAAGCCATCGTCGAGGCCGGCCATGACAGCCTTGATCCGCGCCATCAACTGCATCCACACGCGGCTCGACGGCGTGAAGTCCTCGCCCGCTTCGCGCATCACTTTCAGCGTCCGCCGTACCTCGTTGGCCTCGCGGCGGCAACGCGGACAGTTGCGAATGTGCGTGGCTATTTCGCGCCGGAGCGTCTCGTCGACCTCGCCCTGAACGAAGGCCACTATGTTGTCAAGTGCCGTTACACATTCCATGTTGCAGGTCCTGTTTGATCGGCCGCGCTAACCCTTACGGGGAAAATGATCGCGCAGTTTGCCGCGCAAAGTTTTTTCCGCGCCGCTCATTCTCGATTTCACCGTGCCCAGCGGTATCTCAAGCACATCGGCTATTTCGTGGTACTTCAGGCCCTGGTACTCGCTCATCACAAAGACCAGCCGCTGTTTCTCCGGCAACATCTCCAGGGCGTCCTGGATTCGCGCCTTCATCTCGGCATTGGCCATCATGGTGCTGGGCGTGGGCTCGTCGGACACAACCTGCGACGAGCGCGTCGCACCGTCTTCGCCCAGCGGCACGTCCAGCGAATAGCGTTTGGGGCTGCGCTTGAGCCGCTTGTGCTCGTTTAACCAAAAATTTTTCGCTATTTGAAACAGGTACGTCGAAAACCTGCCGCAAGGCTCGTAACCGCTCGCACCCTTCCACAACCTTATGAACACTTCCTGAATGTAGTCTTCGGTCAGCGTCGTGTCCCATGCCAGGTGGTAGAAAAATCTTCCTAGCGGCCCCTTATACGCCTCGAAGATCGACTCAAAGGCCGCAAGGTCGCCCTCTTTGACCTTGAGCATCAACCCTTCGTCGTAACCCGGATTGCATCTGAATTGCTTCCTGTCTTTCATGGGGCGATCGCTTTTTGACAGTCTGCCGATTCTTCATTCCACACCTTATAGAACAATTCCATTCCCAAAAGGTTCACTTTTTTCCGGCACGATGACTCGGCCCCGCGCCGGATCAGATCAACCGTCTGAGTTTGCGGACAATCCACTCGATGCTCAACAGGATCAGCGCCAGGAACAGCGTCAGCCAGGACGCCCATATCGGGATCGTCGTGGTGTCCACCCTTACGCTGACCTTTTCGGCTACGAAGTTGTCGGGACTCGTGTAGATATCGCCCAGACTCCTGGAGCGGCTGAAACCCATGGTCTCTCTCTTGGCATCGTCCGCACCGGGCGGCCTGGGTATCGTGATTTCGGCTATCTTGTCCAAGAGAGCGAGGTCGGCGGTGCGGTTAACGAATTCGGATTCGACCTTGCGAACGGTGAACTGCGCCGAGACCTTCTCGTCGACGTCGGTTACAAGCGCCTCGTCTATCCATATCGTATAATAACCCGCAGCCAGCCCTTCGGTGTCGATCTCTCCGACGAACCTGCCTTCGTTACCGGCGCTCTCGTCCGCCTTGAGGATCAGCGTCATTTCCTTTTGCTCGGGCTTCTCCTTTGCGGGCGTCTCTTCGGCGTCTGCGCTTTCGGTCTTGGTCTGCGGCACGATGAACATCTTGTAGCGCACTTCTATTTCTTTGCTGGATTTGAATTTGTCGTCAAGCATGCTCGCCGTTACCTTGACCTTGATCTTGGGGCCTTTGATGTAGTCGGGCCTGTCGGTTACGATGCTGTAACGGCCCTGTGTGATTCCACCTTTGGCCGCGATCTTGACCAGCCTGATCCAGAACATCGAATACAACTCGTCGCGTACGCTTCGCCATGTATAGGTGTCCTCAATCGCCAGCGCAAAAACGGCTCGCGGGCCTTTTTGCTGGTAGAGGATAAGCGGATAGCCCTGGCCGTCGCTTCCGGTCAGTTTCCCGTGGCGCAGCAGCACCAGCGCGCTCTTGTTGGGCTTTTTGATAGGCCAGAACCAGTACGAACCAGGCAGGTAATACTGCGAAGTGTCGCTGTTGAGGCCGGT
>JAUWEX010000277.1 GCA_030607235.1 Planctomycetota bacterium
GGTTGAATAATTTTGAGAGGTTGGCGGGGATCTCGTCGGTACGCATCGCGGCGGGCAGCGGCCCGGCGGTGGACATGATGAAGGTTACGGAGTTGGCGTAGTTGAGGCCGCCGTGGGTGCTGGCCTTTTTGAGAAACACGCCGAAGCCGTAGGCCCCGCAGGCGTAGTCGTCCTTGAGACAGGCCAGGACGTCGGGCACGTTTTCGACCAGCCCGTAAAACGCGCGCCACAGCCGCCGCAGCGGGTCGGGATAGTAGTGCGTTACGGTCGCGTCGAACAGCGCCTTGTCGTCGATGAAGCCGTCGGGGTCGATCTTGCCCTCGGCGCGCAGTTTCTCCAGTATCCCGCCGAGCATCAGCGGGTCGCCGGTGGTGCGCTCGTAGGAGTAGCGACCGTTTTTTTTGCGTATGATTGCCTCGCCCGCGGAGGATTTGACGCAGACGGCGTTGCCGGGCAGCATGTAGGCGGCGAGTTCGACCTTGTCGTTGGCGACGAGGTCGTCGGTAAGTTTGGGCGCGTCGCGGGTGAGCATCGCCGTATAGGTAAGGAAGCCAAACTTGATGTGGATGACGTCGTTGTTGTTTTTGAGTCGCGAGGTAACGTTCCAGCCCCGCTCCTCGAGGTACGGGCCGAGTTCCGGGCTGCGGAAGGGTTTGCCGGTGTGCCCGTGGTCGGCGAACATGGTTATCTTGACCATGCCGCGGGTCTCGCAGATTACCTGCTCGATCATGCGCTCTATCAGCGCCAGGCAGCGGATGCGGCCTTCGTCGCTGTTGGTCGTGCCCATGCCGGCGCTGGCGACGTAGTAGGTGATGAGTTCCTTTCGGTCGCGCCGCATGAACATCGAGTGCGCCTGCGAGACGTGGATTTTCATGACCTGCCACGGTGCGATGTAGGCGACGGTGTCGAGCAAAACCGGCCCGCGGTAGTCGAGTTGGCTGACCCAGGGCTCGTTTTTGAGCGTCAGGTAGTCCCAGTTGGCCGCGGCCATTTTTCCGGCGCGGCGGTCGAAGTATTTCGTCTCGTAGGCGGGGATGGGAATGTGGTCCAGCGCCTCGCCGATGCATAGGTCGGTCAGCGAGGGAAACGGCGCGACGACGCGACTGGGCGGGTGGAAGAACCGAAAATGCCCTTTGTCGTAATAATTTTTCACGAAGTCGTAAGGGAAGCCGTCGAGGATGATGACGAGATGGCGGCAGCGCGAAGGCTCGATTTCGTCGAGGTTGACGAAGGAATCCGGTTCGCCGTCGGCGTTGTAGTCGAAGGCGATGATTTTGCTGCGACCGTCGGAGTCGAGATAGGTAAAGTAATCGGCGCGGCCGTCTTCGTCGATATCGTAGGCGATCCGCGTGCCCCACTCGTCGGAAGTGCGGCCGAATTCGGTCTCGGGAAACCACAGCCCGTGTCCGCAGCCGGAACCCGCGACGGCCAGGATCAGAATCGCGAGCGCGAAAAACGTTATCCTTTTCATGCAAACCTCCCCAAACGATTTCAGGCCGGTATTATATTAAAGGAGCGGGCGGGGGGGAAGTGTTTTCGCTACGGTTCGCGGCGCAGCGCTCCGCCTTCGAGCCGCAGCAGGGTGTCGGTGGTGCGGCGGAGGAATTGCGAATCGTGCGAGACTATCGCGTAGGCGATGGTCATGCCTGCGAGGATTTCTTCGAGACGCTCGACGTGATCCTGCGCGAGCGCGGCGGTCGGCTCGTCGAGCAGCAGCGCCTGCGGCCGCATCGCAAGGACCGTCGCCAGCGCGATCATGCGTTTTTCGCCGGCGGAGAGGCGGTGCGTTACGCGCTTTTCGAATCCGCTCATGCCCAGTTCGGCCAGCACCTCGTGGACGATCTCGCGAGCCTGGTTGTGGGTCTTGCCGAGGTTTAGCGGGCCGAATGCGATGTCCTCCTCTACCGTCGGGCAAAAGAGTTGGTCGTCGCTGTCCTGGAACAAAAAGCCTATCCGCTCGCGCGCGCGGGCGAAATCCTTTTCGGAATCCATCCGTTCGCCCATGATCTCCACGCAGCCCGCGGCGGGTTTTTTGAGGCCCATGACGATGTGCAGCATGGTGGTCTTGCCGCAGCCGTTGCCGCCGACGATGCCGACACGCTCGCCGGCGCACAGCGCGAAGTCGATCGACTCGAACAAAACCGGTCGTCCTTCGTAGGCGTAGCGCACGCCGCTCAATTTTATCAGAGTGTTATCAGTCCGCATTGGATTACCACAAGGAGTGCGACGAAGGATAACATAGCGGCGGCGGCGATGCAATCGGCGGGCCGCAGGACGAAGTGCGACAGCAGGTGAAACCGGCCCTTGAAGCCGCGGCAGAGCATGGCCTGGTAAACGCGCTCGGCGCGGTCGTGGCTGCGCACCAGCAGCATCCCCACGAGGTTGCCGAGGCTGCGGTAGGTGTGCAGATTAGTTCGGGGGCGAAAGGCGCGCATCCGCATCGCGTCGCGCAGACTGCGGTACTCCGCGGCGATAACGAACAGGTAGCGAAACGTGAAGAAGAACAGGATCACGAGTTTGTCGGGCACGCGGAAGTGCCGCGCGGCGTGGGCGAGTTCGAGCACGCGCGAGGTGTTCAAGAGCGCGATGAGCGCGGCGAGGATCGCGTTGAGTTTTAGCGTTACCGAGAGAGAGCGGTCGATTCCGGCGCGGCTGAACTCCAGCCCCAGCGCCTCGAATGCGGTCTCGCCCGAAACCGTCAGCGGCAAGGTGAGCCACAGAATC
>JAUWEX010000005.1 GCA_030607235.1 Planctomycetota bacterium
GAATGTTACGCTCAGCGCTGGCAGGTCGAGAGTTGTTTCAGCCAGGACAAGCGCCGGTTTGGCTCGGCGTTACGGGCGCGGAGTCGGCAGAGACAGTACGGCGAGTTGTATCTTCGGGCACTCATTCACAACATCGCCATTATCTGGCATGTCTGTTTTATGCGCCGCCTCGCCGGCGCACTCACCGCAGTGTTTTCAACGCAGCAGGAAGTAACCACTCATTTCAAGACCCGCTTCGCTGCTTTTCGCGCTTCGGCGAAAAGGGCGCTTCCAATCACTGACAAATCTTGTAATCTTGCTGTGTTGCTGGTGGTCTTTTCTGCGGGCAGGCGGGGCCAGTAATTCTTCACTTTTTTGCAAATTGCAAAACACATTCGCCACCTGCCGTCTCATGACGACAGGTGGCGTTTTGTTTTTACAAGGCCACTATTAATTGCCGGATTGATTTTCTGGTTGGGCTGTTTCTTCGAAATTCGTATAGGAAATGTTTGAATCTGTTTTATCAACATCCTTATTTATTTGACTTTCGCTTTGCGTTTTTTTTGGTTCCGCTGTTTTGCGTTTCCTGCGCTGTGTTTTAGGCTTGGATAGGGAAATGTGGATGTTTTCCAATTCCGATAAAGCGGTTTCGTTCAGGAGACGGCGGACACCGGATACGATGTCTTCAGGAGTGAGCGCGACTCCTGAGTCTCTTCGCAGTTCGCGTCTAATTGACTTGAGAGATGGATCGGATAATATTGCTTGCAAAAGATTTTTTGGATGGAGAACGTTGGTTTTTTGCCAGAGATTTCCCAAGCCGCCCTTTTTCACATTCTTATAAGATATTAGTTCAAAGCGATTAGCCAACAATGCGACATCATCCGTTAAAATATTCCATTTATGAATAAGTTTTGTGATAGGGGGTTGTCCAAATGAAACATGATATAGTCGCCATTCCTTGGAGTTGGTGAGGAGTATCCATTCACACCCTGCATTTATGGCATATGATGAGACTTGCTTTAGGTGCTTGGGAGCAAGATTGATACAAACGCGTTTGATTTCAATCATTATGTCCGGTTTGCCAGCATCGCCTTCTTGTGTTTGGATTGCAAAATCAACGTGTTCCGTTTCTCCGGCCCCGCGTACCGCTCTTTCTCGTGAGAGATGTTTGAAGCCGTCATATCCCATTAAGGATTCAAATATGCGTTCGATACGTCGTCGGGTTTCCGACTCATTGCAATCTGCTTTTTCCGCTTCTTGAATTAAACGGCGAACACTGAGAATATTCTTCCTGACTTGCTTGTCGATTGTTGTGCGTGGCATGTTATCGCCTCCATTGGTGTTGTTTTTTCAAAACTTGGGCCAGAAAATACGATGCCTTCTTATGATTCTTTATGCGATTATTTATTATAATAACAAGAAGTATTGGCTAGGAAGTTGAATTGAATTCTACTTGGCTCTGTCGACAAAGTCAATAATGACGATTATAGGGATTGTATGAATGAATTCCGGTCTCTCGCGCAGGCAGGCAGAGCCTCCACGGGAGACCGTCAACAACGCAGCAGACTTGCCCAATTTGTCAGTGAGTGGAAGCGACGCGCTTCTGTCGCCGAAGCACGGCGACAGACAGCGAGCGGGTATCGGAGAATGTGGTTATCCACTTTTGGGTGCAGGCCCTGCCTGCCGGGGGTGGGCTTTTTCGTAGACTTTTCTGAGGTGTTCGTAGGAGAGGTGCGTATAAATCTGCGTGGTGGAAAGGCTGGAGTGGCCCAGCAATTCCTGAACGCTGCGCAGGTCCGCCCCGTTGTTCAGGAGATGCGTTGCGAAGGAGTGGCGCAGCACGTGCGGCGTAATCGTGCCGCTGAGACCCGCGACGGCGATATGCTTCTCCAGCAACCTTTCCACGCTGCGCGCGCTCAGGCGCGTGCCCAGCCGGTTGAGAAACATCACGTGGCGCTGAAAATCCTTCTTCGCGAAAAACCCCTCGCGCTCGGCCAAGTAAGCATTGATCGCCGTGATCGCGTAACTGCCCAAAGGCGCGAGACGCTCCCTGGAGCCTTTGCCCATCACGCGCACTACTCCCGCCCGCAGGTCCGCGTCGCGCAGGTTCATGCCCACCAGTTCACTCACGCGCAGGCCGGTACTGTACAGCGTCTCCAGTATCGCCCTATCGCGCAAGCCCGCCAAAGTGGAAGTATCGGGCGCGTCGAGCAATGCCTCGACCTGCGAGGTGTCCAGAAAATGCGGCAGTCCGCGTTCGAGTTTAGGCGAGCGCACGGCGAGCGCGGGATTGCTTCCGCACGCCCCTATCCGGCAGAGGTACTTGTAAAGACTGCGCACCGCCGCAAGTTTGCGGGCGATGGTGCGCTTGGAGCAGTCGCGCTGCCTGAACGAGGCCATCATGGAACGGATGTTCAGATAGGTTACGCCACGCACGGCCGCATCGTCGGCCAGCCCCAGCAATTCGCAAAACTGCCCGAGGTCTGTCCGATACGCCTTGAGCGTATTCGGCGAAAGGCCCTTCTGTCGCTCAAGGTAGCGCAGAAACTTTTCGATCAGGCCGGTCACTCTCGGCAATCCTTCCTGCGGGGAAACCGCTATATGCCCAACTCGGTTTTCGTGAACAAGACGGCGTATTTCAGTCCCTTCGCGTCGAAGGCCTCGCGTGCGCCCTGTTCGCGGTCGATCGTGCCGATTACGAGCACGACATCCAGACCGGCTTCTTTCAAAACGTCCGCTGCAGTCAGCGCCGCGCCGCCGGTGGTCATTATATCCTCGACGAGCACCACTTTTTCGCCGGGTTTGAACTCGCCTTCGATCGCCCTGGACGTGCCGTAGTCCTTGGTCGCCTTGCGCGCGATAACGAAAGGCAGTTTCGTTCGGAGAGAAAGCGCCGCCGCCAGCGCGACCGCGCCGAGTTCGGTACCGGCGATCCGGTCGACGCCTTCGGGCATGATTTTGCTCATCTCTTCGGCGATCGCGCTCAAAATTTCGGGTTTGGTCTCGAAGAGATACTTGTCGAGATAATACTTGCTGCGCTTGCCGCTGCGCAGGATAAAATCGCCTTCGAGATAAGCCGCATCCAGGATAGCCTTGCCGAGTTCGGTCTTGTTCATTTTCGCCTCGTTATAAGTTCTGGTCGATTCGCCCGTCTAATTCGCGGCGAAACTCTCTCATAAAAGATTCATGCAGGCCCAGCCTGCGTTCGATTTCCCTTTTCGCGGTTTGGAAAATCGCCCATTCCGCGTGCTTCATCAGCCACTCGCCTTTTTTCTCGTCGTAATTGCGCGCCGCTTCGTCGGCGGATTCGCGGCGATGAGCGAACAAATGAAAATACCGCCAGATACCCGCCGCGCCGCAGTGATCTATCAGGTCGGCGTCGTGAATGATCTCCGATTCCAGATTCACCGGATCGTTGTGGCGCAGCACCAGCGTGGCTACGCGCTCAAGCATGTCGGCGTCGAGCAGCGAAGCGAGTTCGCGCAAAACGAAATCCCGCCCGGCCTCGCAATGACGGTCGTCGTCTATCTCGCGGCCCACATCGTGAAACAACGCCGCGACGCTCAACGCCTTGAGGTCGATCTCGCGGCCGCGCAACTCATCGCTGCCCGCCAGCGCAAGCGCCAGGCGCATCACACGGCGGCAGTGGTAATAAGTGTACCCCGCCCCACCGTCTTTGCGGAATTTCCCCAGCATTGCGCGCCGGGCTATTTCGTCAAACGCCTTCACGGGTGCTCTTCTACACTATTTTCGTTTTTTTTCAAGCAAACGCCGGTAAAGTTCTTCGGTCAGGCGCACAGTCGCGTCGAGAGAAAATTTCTCCCGCGCAATCCGCTCCGCCTCGCAGCCCATCCTCGCTCGCGTTTCGGATTCGTCGAGCAGGCGCTCTATCGCTAGGCTTGCGGATCGCCAATCGCCGCGCGGTGCAAGAAGACCTGTGTTTCCGTCGGCTACCAATCCGCGACACCCGCGCACGTCGAACGCCACTACCGGCAGGCCCGCCGCCATCGCCTCAAGAATCACGTTGGGCATGCCTTCGCGCCGCGACGGCAGGAAAAACACGTCCGCCGCCGCCAGCAGCGCCGGAATATCCGTGCGATGGCCGAGGACGTGCAGCCTCTCGCCCGCCATCCCGCACAGGCAATCCAAATAGCGCCCCGCACCGGCCACGACAAAGTGCACGTCGTCGCGTTTCGCAATCATATTTTTGGCGATCCTGCGCAACAGATCGATGCCCTTGCCCGCAGCGAGACGCGTTACCGTCAGGACGACCGGGACGTCCGGCGGAATGCCCAGGGATTCGCGCACGCGGCGGCCTTCGTCGGCACCCGCCGCGAAATCCGCGGCTATGCCGTTCGGTATGACGGTCAGTTTGCGCCGCGGCACCCGGGCATAGCGCGCGGTGTATTCGAGCGTTTCCTGGGAGACGCAGGTCGCGGCGTCGATCATGAAATGGGTCAGCCCGTCGAGCAAAAGGCGATGCGGGCGTCGCTCGCAGAGACGCACCGACGAGATCACGACCGGCGTCCGGGCCTTTCGCCCGGCGAGGCGTCCGACGATGTTGGCGTGAAACAGAAACGTGTGCAGGACGTCGATTTTTTCATCGCGCAATATCTTCGCCAGTCTTCCGACCACGGCGAAATCGAACTTACCGCTCATCGCCAGCCGGAAAACCGGCACGCCCGCTTCCTCCAGCATGGCGTCGACCGGCCCGTCGCCCCGCAGCGACGCCGCGAAGACTTCGTAACCGGAACAATCCAGGCTTCGCGCCAGATTCAGCAGCGCGCGCTCTGTCCCGCCCATCTCCAACTCGGTCGTGAGCAGCAACACCCTTTTTTTCGTTTCGGCCATGCCGAATTTTATCAGGGCGGGCGCGCCTGCGACAGAAAAAAACCGCCTGCATTTGTCGCACGCACCTGCTATACTTTGTTGCAAACATATCCGAGCGAATAGATGCAGAACGAACCCGACAAGAAATCCGGACCGCTTTTCGCGCAGGTCGCCGTCAAGATGCCCGTGGATAAGGCCTACACTTACCTCGTGCCGCCGGAACTCCACGCGATTCTCAAACCGGGGATGATGGTGCGCGTTCCGTTCGGCCGCAAGGAGGTCGAGGGGTACTGCGTTGGTCTCGCCGAGACTTCGTCGGCGGAAAACGTCAAGGCGATACGCGAAATTCTCGACGAACAAGTCCTCGTCGACGGGAACATGCTCAAACTCACGCGCTGGATCGCGGATTATTATTTCGCCTCGTGGGGAGCGGCGCTGGACTGTGTCGTACCCGGCGGGGTCAAGCGCGGCAGCATGGGCCGCCGGGTCGAATTCGCCTCGCTGGCAGTCGACAAGGCCAAAGCGGAAGAGTTAATCGCGCTTTACCGCGAAAAATCGCCCGCGCGTGCGCGAATACTGGAGGCGCTGCTGGCGTCGGGCAAGGAGACGCCCGTTCCGCGCCTGAAATCCGAGGCGGACTGCTCGGCCTCGCCGGTCAAGACTCTGGCGAAGGACGGTTTCGTGCACATCGAAAAAAAACACGTAGTCGCCCAGCCCTTTGCAAATCTCCACGCTCCGCGCAGGCCGCACCTCGAGATGACCCCGCACCAGACGGAGGTCTTTACAAAGATCACACGGCACATCGACGCAAAAAAATACGGCGCGGCGATGCTCAACGGCGTAACCGGCAGCGGCAAGACAGAAATCTATCTCCAAGCCATCGACCGCGTCCTAAAGCAGGGCCGACAGGCGATCGTGCTCGTGCCGGAGATATCGCTGACGCCGCAGACGGTGATGCGCTTCCGCGAGCGCTTCGACGAAATCGCGGTTTTGCACGGAATGATGAACGACAGCCAGCGCCGCGAGCAGTGGATGAATCTCAAGGAAGGCAAGGCTTCGATCGTCATCGGCGCGCGCTCGGCGATCTTCGCGCCGGTGCCGAACCTGGGGCTGGTGATAGTCGACGAGGAGCATGAGTCAAGTTTCAAACAGCCGCGCTCACCGCGCTACAACGCCAGAGACGTCGCGCTGATGCGTGCCTCCATAGAAAACGCCTATGTCATTTTAGGCTCGGCCACGCCGTCGCTTGAAACCTACTTCAACGCGTCGGTCGGGAAATACACGCGATTAGACCTGCCGCAGCGCGTCGGCGGGCTGCCGATGCCGGAGGTGGAGGTAGTCGACATGCGCGTCGAATCACGCGAAACGAAAAAATCGCCGATGATCTCACGCCGCCTGCGCGAACTCATCGAGGCGACTCTCGGTCGAGGCGAACAGGCGCTGCTGTTCCTTAACCGGCGAGGCTTTTCCACGCACATCGACTGCCCGGCGTGCGGGATGGTGCTGAAATGCAAACGCTGCGACGTGTCGCTGACTTTCCACAAAAAACGCAATCGCACCGTGTGCCACTACTGCAATGCCGATTACGAGGCGCCGCAGTCCTGCCCGGCGTGCGGCGGGAAATTGCGGTATTTCGGGGTGGGCACCGAGAAGGTCGACGCCGAGATCGAAAAAATGTTCCCCGAGGCGCGACTGCTGCGAATGGACAGCGACACGATGACCGGTCGCAACAGCCATGAGGACGCGTTCAAAATGGTAGCGTCGGGCGAGGCGGATATTTTGCTGGGCACGCAGATGATCGCCAAGGGGCTGCACTTCCCGCGGGTTACGCTGGTGGGAATCATCCTGGCGGATACGCCGCTGTTCATCCCGGATTTCCGCTCGGCGGAACGGGCCTTCCAGTTAATCTCGCAGGTCGCGGGCCGCACCGGTCGCAGCGAGCGCGGCGGGCGCGTGGTGGTGCAGACGCTTAGGCCGGAGCACTTCAGCATCCGCTGCGCGGCACAGCACGATTACGAGGCCTTCGCACGGGAGGAATTGCAGATGCGGCGACAGTTGGGCTATCCGCCGTTCAGCAGACTGGCGCGGTTTGTAGTCGAGGGAACGCAAACCGGAAATGTGCGCGAGAAGTGCGACAGGATCGCTTCGGCCCTAAAGGATGCGGCGCGTGATATGAAACTGAGGGTCGTCGGGCCGGCACCCGCGCCGATTGCGGTTATCGGGAATAAGACTCGATATCACATTCTCGCAATGGCACCGACAAGCGGCGACGTGAAAAAGATGCTCGCCGAAATTCGGCCGCACCTTTCAAATGCGAAGGGTGCGCACGTAATCGTCGACGTCGATCCGGTCAACATGCTCTAAAGCATTTTAATTCCACCACAGAGGACACGGAGGACACAGAGATTTCTTTCTATCCACAGATTACGCAGATTTCACAGATTCCATCATAGTTGCCCTTATCACCAGAACGCCTCAACCACGAAACAAGCAATCCCTTTACTCGACCAGCTCAACGCGAATTGCAATATAATTAGCGTTAAAGATTACAGAGAATTTTCCGAAAGCCCTTTTATATATCAAAATCTTTGCAACCGTTCGGCTATAGTGAGCCTCGGCTTCCTCTGGAGTCGCTCCCATTTTAGGCGCACACCAATCAATTGAGGCTGTTGCAGCGGGCTTGCCCAGATATTCCTTAACCCAATCGTAATCTTTGCCGAGAACGGATTGCCTTATTTCGTCAACACTACTATGATGATCTTGACTGGCACAACCGGCAAAAGCAAGAAAAAGTGGGATCAAACAAAATGGAATTGCTATAAGCCTGCGATTCATAATCTACCTCCGTTAGCCCAACATCCAAATTTCCGAAAGTCATAGCCACACCACCGGCGGCTATTCTTGCTCTTTTTCCGGTTGTGCGATTTTTGCTTTTGCGGTCTCTATGCGCTTGTCCTGGGAAGCGGCGCACTTGAGGAAGCCGCAGTAGGCTTCCAGCGCGAAGTCGGTCTCGCCGACGGCCTCGCATGAAAGGGCCTTGGCGTACCACGCATCGGCATATTCCGGATCAACGCCCAGAGCGTGCTCGAATTCGATGATGGCGTGGTAGTGGTCGCCTTTTTGCGCATATTCGCGGCCGCGTTCGTAGTATGCCTCGGAGAAGCCCTGGTTGAGTCCTGGCTCTTCGTCTCGGTCGATATCGAATAGGCCTTCACCGGTGGGCTGGCTTTCCGGTATGTTGAGTTTGGCTGAGTATTGCGGGTTTGTGCCGCAGCCGCAGGCTATGACGCCCAGCGCGATTAAAATCGCTATCGTCCTGCTCATTTCGCATCTCCTCAAAAAAGATCTATCGCAATTCGAGAAGTTTCGCGCGGCATTTTTCTATTTCGATGCCGAATTTTACGGGGTCGGCTTTGTCGACGAACTTGTTGTAGCATTCTTTGGCTTCGTCGAACTCCTGTATCGATTCGTGCAGTTCGGCCATGCCAATATAGGCCATGACGAAAGCGGAGTCGGCTTTAAGAGCCTTTTTGAAGTCGGCCATCGCCCCGCCTAAATCCCCGTACGCCAGTTTGCTGCGTCCGCGGTTGTAGTGGGCCTCGGCGAATTCGGGGTCGAGCAGCAACGCCCTGCTGAAGCAGTATTCCGCGGCGTTGTAGTTTCCCTTGCCGGCGTATGCGCGGCCGCAAACGTTGTAAGCGATTGCGCTACCCTTGTCGAGATCGATGGCTTTCCGGCCGTCGGCGATCGCGGCGTCGAATTTGCCGAGAAGGATTTCGGCCCTTGCACGCCGGTAGTAGGTCGGCGCGAAGTCGGGTTTGATCTCGATAGCCGCGTCGTAGTCGGCGATGGCCTTGGCGGGCTGGTTTTTGCACATGTAGACGTTTCCGCGACCGTAGAACGACTCCCACGACTCGGGCCTAATCTGAATAGTGTAAGAGTAGTCCTGCAGCGCGAAATCGTAGGAATTGCGCTGCATGTAAGATTCGGCGCGCATGTGGTAGGCCACCGCGTACTGCGGGTCGGCGTTGATCGCACATCCGAAGTCGGCTATCGCTTCGAGATACATGCCTTTGCGGTAATAAGCGGTGCCACGCTCGAAAAGAGCGCAGGTGTTGTAGGGATTGTCGTTGATGATTTCGGTGCTGCGTTCGATGATCTTGTTGTCGGCGTCGCGTTCGTTAAGGACTCCGCCGATTTCGTTGTAATGTCGGGCGGTCCAGTCGGTAACACCGCAACCGGACAAAACCGTGACGGGAAATGCCAGCGCCAACGCGAATATGATGATAATTCTCATTTCAACCCCCCGCAAGAAAGAAAATTTATTGGTTAATTTTCATCTATGCTATATCTTTAGATTCGGTGTGGCAAGTAAAATTAGTTGGTTTTAACAACGTCGAGCATCCCCTGTTGCCCCACGGTCAGTGTTCCCATTTCAGCAATTTTGCCAATAACGCGAAAAGACTCCTAAACGCTCCGGCGACCGTTCCGAGAATATCGATCTTGTCTCTGGATTTACTTTCCTTCATTGAACACCTCTTGCCAAAAGCAACAGCGCAATCTGGGATGCGTTAAAGGTTGCGTGAAAGCCGATAGAAGCCCACAGCGAATCCGTTTTTTCGTAGATATAGCCCAGTATAATCCCCATGACGAATATAGGAGGCATGACCGTAACCGAATCGTGAACCGCGGCGAACACCCCGGCAGACACCAGTATCGCGGCGAACCTGCCGATGTCGCGCTTTAGGCCCTGCATAAACAGACCGCGAAAGAGCGTCTCCTCCCATACCGCCGCACCCACTATCGCGGAAAAACAGCCCAGCGCCAGGTAAATCGCATTGGTTTCGGTTCTAATGCCCGTAACCGGCATTTGCTCCTGCGGCGCGACGCCGAAAAGCGAAAAAACCAGTATGCTGACATTAACAACGAACAACATCAGAGGTATCGTCAGCAACGCCAGCCCAAACCCACGCGCAAGATTGGCCGCGATGCCTTTCGAGCAAAAACCAAGCCCCCTGACGCCGCTTCTGCCGTCTTGACCGTGTCTTTTCGAGTAATAACCCAGCAACAAGACAAGAGCACCGGCGATGGAGATCGGCATTACCACGGCGGAAACGCGATGCAACATCATTTCTCCGTCATCAATGCCCAACAATGAAATCACGAACTTCGCCAGCATCATCGGGACAAGGACATACACAAGCCCGAACATCAGCAGCGCGACTAACAGGCCCTCGCCCGCGCCCCACGGACGAGCCCCGGCCAATTTGCCGCGCGGCAGGATGAAGCGCAGCGAAACCAGCGCCAGCCCCACAACCGCGGCCAGAGCGATAAGATACAAAACGAGGTAAGACGGGTTTTCCGACACCGCGCGCCAGAGCGATTCGAGCGAAAAATCTTTTTCCTCGAAGAAAAACCAATGCAACGCCTCGCCTGCGGACGGCAGTTCGCATAAGAAATTATTTGTAAAATTTACGTGCAAAAAACACGACCTCCAGCGGGGACGCCCCGCAGCAAATAGGAAAGCAACCACTCACTCCAATACGCGCCTCCTGTTGGCTTCGCCAAAAGCAGAGGCTGCCATCCACTGGCAAAACTTGTAAGTCTGCTGTGTTCTTAACGCTCTTTCCGCACACGCGGGCACGCGCCGATGATACCCGACCGCACGGCCCGATGCAAGTTTTGCGGGCAGGCTGTCCGTCTGAGGCGGACTGCCTGGATGCGCTATGGATTGCGCCGCAAGCGCCGAGCGGTTATAATCGCCGCAAATGCACACAAACATCGAAATAATACTGATGATGTCGTTTTTCGGCTGGGCGGGACTGGTCGCGCTGATCGTGATCGGCGCGGCGGTCGCGATTTTCCTCCTCGCCCTGCTCGCGGCGCTGACGGCGGGCGGCAAGCGGCGCATCATCATGCCGCGCACTACCTTGCTCCTGCTGGAATTTTTTTTCGCTCCGCTCAAGCGGCTTTTGCCCTTGCTCGACGGCGAAGAATACGCCGCGGAGAGGCTTGGGGTACGCCTGTACAACATGCTGGGTGAAAAACGCTTCGCCGAAATTCCGCTCGTCGAGCGCATAGTGTTCGTGCCGCAATGCCTTCGCAACGAAAAGTGCCCCGCACCTATCTCATCGCAGGAAGGCTTCGAGTGTCAAGACTGCGGCCTGTGTATCATCGCAAAAATACGCAAAATCGCCCCCGGCGTGAAAGTCTGCATCAGCCCCGGCGGCAGTTTCGCCCTGCGCCTGCTCAAACAGCATCGCCCCAAAGCGGTGCTGGGCGTGGCGTGCCCGCCGGACCTGTTCGAGGGCCTGCAATCGGCCTTTCGCGGCGGCATACCCGCGCAGGGTGTGGAACTGACGCGCTTTGGCTGCGTCAATACCGACGTGCCTCTGGAGGGGGTTCGCGAGAAACTGCTGGCGGGCACCGAGGAGGCACAGTCGTGAGCGATCTCCTGGAAACAATCGGCGTAATCGCCGTCTGCGCGCTTGGGCTTGCGGTTGCTGCGATTGCGGCAGGCGTGGTTTTTCTGAACGCGCAGCGCCGGAGAAAAAAAATCGTTTCCCCGCGCCTGACGATGCTGCTGATAGGCCTGCTGTATCAGCCCGCGCGCGCCGTACTCAAGCGGCTGGGGCGGACGCCTCGCGGAATCGAGTTGGCGGGAATCGATCTGCTAAATCTGTACGCGGAACGGGACTTCCGCGCGGTTGCGCCGCAGGAGCGAATACTGATGCTGCCGCATTGCCTGCGGCATCTGGAGTGCCCGGCGAAGACGACCTTTTCCGGCGGGATTGGCTGTGTACTTTGCGGCAAATGCTCGATAGCGGAAATGGAGAAATTGTGCCGCGAAAAAGACGTGCGCTGCCATATCGCGATGGGGTCGCAGTTCGTCCGGCGAATTCTGCGCGAAAAAAGGCCCGGCGCGATGCTGGGCGTGGCGTGCGCCAACGACCTCTTCCGCCTAATGTACGAGGTCAACCGCAACGGCCTGCCGATGGTCGGGGTGCTGCTGTCGAAAGACGGCTGCATAATGACCGATGTTGACTGGACGGAAATATCGGACAGAATTTTCGCAACCTGACAACCTCTTCTCCAGCGGCCGTGAAAAAGACGAGGATAAGGACGAAGACAACAAAGATCAAGACGACGACGATGACGACGATGATGACAGCAAAGACAACGACGATTGACACACAAATTATCAATGGTATGACTTAGAGCCCCTAACAAAACGAGTTTTCTGCTGCGACCGGTTGCAAAGAGTGTCCGCAGCGTTCTCGGGGCCAAATGTCCTCAACAACCCGCAAAAGGGGTTGCCTCCGGGTATTTGACCCCTGCGGCCTTGCTGACACTCTTTTCGCTCGGTCTCGTTACGAAAATCATTTTTTTAGGGACTCTTAATTGTCAGACTAATGAAATGAAACGCACGAAAACAAACATCAATCGTCGGTGGATTTGGGTTGCGGGTCGCGGATGACGGGGTCGTAACCGCTGCCGCCAAAGGGATTGCACCGCAGTATCCGCCACACGCCTTTCGCGCAGCCTTTCAACAGACCACAGGTGCGGACCGCTTCGATGAAGTATTCCGAACACGTCGGGCGGAACCTGCAATGCCCGCCCAGCAACGGCGAGAGAACCCACCGGTAGATTTTGATCAGGCTAATGAGCGCTTTGGCCGGGATTGACACGTTGTGCGGCCCTCCGTGCGAGTGTTATCAGGCTTCTCTGCGCCGCCTCCAGCGTCATCGCGTCGACACCGATGCGCGGCATCATCATGTAATCCAACGCCGTCGGCAGGTCGTGTTTGGAGAGGCGAAAGGCCTCGCGCATGAGCCGCTTAAGGCGGTTGCGGCGCGGCGCGCCGCCCCATTTCTTCGACGCGCCCACGCACACGCGGCTGTGGGACAGGCCGTTTGGCACAACGATAACGGTCAGCACATCGTCCGTTGCGCTTTTGCCGTGGGCGAAGATTTTGTCGATATCGACCTCGCTTCGCACGCGCTGTTGCCTGCCGAGCGTGAATTTTTCGCGCGTCATGCTGCCTTCACATCATTGCTTGATTTTGAGCGAAACCTGAATGTCCTTGCGTTCCAATTTCGCTTTCGTTATCAAATCTTCGGCTTTGGCCCTTGTCGCGCAGTCCTTCAGCGCCAGACGTACCGTTTTCTTGTCGTCGCTGTACGGTTCGGGATCAGATACGACGACGGCCTTGCAGGAAACCTTTTCCTCGCCGACCTGCAACTGTATATCCACTTCGGCATCCTTATTGATAAAACCGGCCTGCGCGAGGATTACCTGCGCCGATATCTCGAATTTGGCGGGATCGACCAGCAATGCGACTCTGGTTCTAACGGAAAGGCGATCGCCTTTTTCTGCTTCC
>JAUWEX010000311.1 GCA_030607235.1 Planctomycetota bacterium
GACTACTGCGAGCGGCCTTATCACTGGGATTGTGCGCGCACGCTGGGCGACTGGCTGGCCGCAGCCGACGTTCCCGCGCTCTGCGGCATCGACACCCGCGCCCTGACACGCCACCTGCGCCACGATGGCACGATGTCGGGAAAAATCGTCTTCGACGACGACGTCGAATTCTACGACCCCAACCGCGACGACCTCATGCCTAAAGTCAGCATCGCCGAGCCGGTGCTGTATGGCGACGGCGCAAAGCGGGTTTGCCTGGTGGACTGCGGCGCCAAACACAACATCGTGCGCTGTCTGCTC
This sequence comes from Planctomycetota bacterium, assembly GCA_030607235.1. GTDB lineage: Bacteria > Planctomycetota > B129-G9 > B129-G9 > B129-G9 > JAUWEX01. The sequence continues at coordinate 301 of JAUWEX010000311.1, forward strand.
AAGCGCGGCGTCAGCGTCCTGCGCGTCCCGCACGACTGGCCGATTTTCGAGAACAAGGACGAATTCGACGGCATCGTTTTTTCCAACGGCCCCGGCGATCCCAAGCGCGCCACGGTCGCTATCGAAACGGCGCGCGAGGCGATGGAGCGCAATGTCCCGTGCCTGGGAATCTGCCTGGGCAACCAGTTGCTGGCGCTGGCGGGCGGCGGCGACACGTACAAACTCAAATACGGCCATCGCGGCCAGAACCAACCCTGCATCGAAGTCGGCACGCCTCGCTGCTACATCACCACGCAAAATCACGGCTTCGCGATTCGCCGCGACGCAATGCCGCGCGGTTTTTCGGTCTGGTTCGAAAACGCAAACGACGGCACGGTCGAAGGCATCATCCACAAAAGCGAAAAATTCCTCTCGGTGCAGTTTCACCCCGAAGCCAGCGCCGGGCCTTACGACACGGAGTACATTTTTGACATCTTCCTCAAAAAAATCCGCTAAACGCCCCAAAAGCGCGATCCCGAAAAAGGTCTTGCTGCTGGGCAGCGGCGCGCTCAAGATCGGGCAGGCCGGCGAGTTCGACTACTCCGGTAGCCAGGCCATCAAGGCCCTCAACGAGGAAGGCGTCAAGACCGTCCTGGTCAACCCCAACATCGCCACCGTCCAGACCAGCAAAGGCATGGCGTGGCGCACGTATTTCCTGCCCGTAGAGGCCGGCTTCGTCGCCGACGTAATCGCAAAAGAGCGACCGGAGGGAATTCTGCTCTCCTTCGGCGGCCAGACCGCGCTCGACTGCGGGCTTGAACTGCACAAACGCGGTGTCCTGAAAAAATACAACGTCAAAGTGCTGGGCACGCCGGTGCAGAGCATCATCAACACCGAAGACCGCAGGAAATTCGTCGAGGCGCTCAACGAAATCGGCGTCAAGGTCCCGCATGGCATGGCCGTAACCGGCACGAGCGCGGCGGTGAAGGCGGCGGAGAAAATCGGCTATCCGGTGATGGTGCGCGCGGCGTTTTCGCTGGGCGGCAAAGGCTCGGGCGTGGTGCGCAGCGAAGAACGACTCCGCGAACTCGCCGCACAGGCCTTTTCGTACAGCGAGCAGATACTCATCGAGGAATATCTCGGCGGCTGGAAGGAAGTCGAATACGAAGTCGTCCGCGACGCCTGCGACAACTGCATCGTCGTGTGCAACATGGAAAATTTCGACCCGCTCGGCATCCACACCGGCGAGAGCATCGTCGTCGCGCCTTCGCAGACGCTCAACAACCGCGAGTACCACAAACTGCGCGAAATTTCCATTCGCACGGTGCGGCATCTGGGCGTGGTCGGCGAATGCAACATCCAGTTCGCGCTCGACCCCAACAGCGAAGACTACCGCGTGATCGAAGTCAACGCCCGCCTGTCGCGTTCGAGCGCGCTGGCGAGCAAGGCCACCGGCTACCCGCTGGCGTTCGTGGCCTGCAAACTGGCGCTGGGCTACAATCTGGTGGAATTGCGCAACTCGGTTACCCGCGCGACCACGGCCTGCTTTGAGCCTGCGCTGGATTACATCGTAGTCAAAATCCCGTGCTGGGACCTGAAAAAATTCAAAGGCGCGGTCCGCAACATCGGCACGGAGATGAAAAGCGTCGGCGAAATCATGGCCATCGGCCGCAAATTCGAGGAGGCGCTGCAAAAGGCCATCCGTATGCTCAACATCGGCGTCAACGGCCTGATCGACGTGGCAATCAACACCAAAAATCTTACGCAGGAACTCAAAAACCCGACCGACCAGCGCATCTTCTACCTGGCCGAGGCCCTGCGACGCGGCTGGGAGACGAAAAAACTATACAAACTTACAGGGATCGATCCGTGGTTCCTCGAAAAAATTCGCTCTATCACCGAAACCGCCGAGGAGATAAAGGGCACGCGGCTTTCTTCGCTCGATAACGACCTGCTCGTCGAAGCCAAGCAAAAAGGCTTCTCCGACGCGCAGATTGCCGCGCTCACCGGCGCGACCGAAGAGGACGTGCGTCAGGCGCGACATATCCGCCGGATACATCCGGTCGTCAAACAGATAGACACG
>JAUWEX010000198.1 GCA_030607235.1 Planctomycetota bacterium
GGCTGGTGCGGGCCAGCATCGGCATTTTCAAGAACTTTGAAAAGACGATGGGACGCGACATCGGCCTTGTCGAGGGCGGCTACCTCCTGACGGCCTATACCGAGGGGGAAGTCGAGCGCTACAAAAAGGCCATCGCGATGCAGAACGAAGTCGGTGCCGACGTGCGACTCGTTACACCCGAAGAAGTCCGCGAGATCGTCCCCTACTACAACACCGAGGGCCTGCTTGCCGGAGCATACTGCCCCGACGACTGCCACTCCGACCCGTTTCTTGTTACGGTGGGATACGCCGAGAACGCCGAACGCCTGGGCGTGGAGGTGAACCTGCATACGGAAGTCAAGGCGATAAAAAAAGAAGGCAGCCGCACCAAAACGGTCGTTACGAACCGCGGCGATATCAACTGCAACTGGGTCGTGAACGCGGCGGGCGGCTACTCCGCGGAGATCGGGCGGATGCTGGGCCTCGATCTTTTGACCGTCTCGTATCGGCACCAGATTCTGGTAACCGAGCCGATCCAGCGGATACAGGACCCGCTGATAGTGAACTTCTACCACCAGATTTATTTCCGCCAGACGGCCCACGGCTCGTTCCTCTCCGGCCAGTCCGACAAAGGCGAAAAGCCCAGCCACAACGTTCGCGGTACCTGGCCGTTCATGGTCGAACAGGCGAAAAAACTGACGCATCTGGTTCCCGCGCTCAAGGACATTTCGGTCGTTCGCCAGTGGGCCGGTCTCTACAACATGAGCCCCGACGCGCAGCCGATTCTCGGGCGCGTTCCCGGCGTAGAGAATTTTATAGTGGCTATCGGCTTCAGCGGCCACGGTTTCATGCTCGCGCCGGTCGTCGGCGTGCTCATGGCGGAGCAGATCGTTTACGGAGAGGCCAGGACGCTGCCCATAGACGAACTCAACATCGAGCGTTTCAAAGACGGAATGCCTTCGAGCAAGGAAGCGAACGTAGTCTGATTGGATTGCGACGACGAAGCGGCACGGATCGAAGGCTGTGCCGCTTTTTATTTGCGGTACAGGTGCCTGGCCTGGATATATCTCGCCACATCCGGCGGAACCAAATGCGTGATAAGCAGTCCGTCGCGCACACGGCGGCGGATTTCGGTGGACGAGATTTCGATCTGGCGCACGTCTATCAGGTTTGCTTTGAGCGTGCGGAATGTCGCCGGTTTAAGTTTCGATTTAATTGCGTCGAGTTCTGCGGCTTGGAATCCGGGGCGTTTTATCAGTACGAATTTGCATTCTTTAACCAGCGTATCGATCTCGCGCCAGTTCGGCAGCCACGGGATAGAGTCCGTACCCGCGAAAAAAGTTACCTTGCTGCCGGCGTCGACGAAATGGCGCACGGTGTCTATCGTGTAGGACTTGCCGCCGCGCTTTATCTCGAAGTCCGACACGACAAGCCCCTTGCGCCCCCTGAGAGCCAGCGCGGTCATTTCGAGCCGGTGCTCGGGGCCGGCGCTTTTCTTTTTCTGTCTGTGGGGGGCCTCCCATGCGGGTACAAACAGGACCTTGTTAAGATTGAATTTCTCGCGCAGGTCCTTTGCGATGATGATGTGGCCGATGTGAATCGGGTCGAAGGTTCCGCCGAAAATTCCGATTTTTTTCATTTTGCCTTCCCGAACAGATTAACCATCGTAGACGCGAATTCGGTTGCGGGCATCGGCCCGTCGCCGACCGGCAGTTTAATTTCGCTCACCAACACAGCCATCTCGTCGGGATCGTCGGACACAAGCCCGTGCGAGCCTTTTATCAGTGAGGCGTCGGTCGGGATGCACTTGCGGACCGGATCGACGAACATCTCCACGGGATCGTAGCCCGGCTTGCGGTGAATGTCGACCGTGTGAGCGAACCCCGGCGCGCGCCCTTCGTCGAGCCACCAATAGTACGAAAACCAGCGATCCTTTTGCGGCAGCACGACCAGTTCTCCGGCGTTCGGATGATCGATGCCGTATTCTTTTTGCTCTTTGCGGGACAAGACTTCCGCCACACCTTCGACCGCGCGCAAAATTTCGGCGGTCTCTTTCAGACGCGCCGTGTCGTTGAGGTATACGTGGGCGATCTGGTGATCCACCATCGCAAACGCGGGGCTTGCGCCCGTGTCGAGGTATTCCCTGCCGCCGACCACACGCAGGTCGAGCAGGCCGTTCTCGCGAAGGACGCGGTTGATGGCGATAGGCGCGGTAACCGGGATAAGCGAGTACTCGGAAACCAGAACGAGTTTCGCTCCGGCGGCGTTGGCCGCGGCCTTGAGGTCTCCGATGAGAGCGTCGAGCGCGGTCGCATCGGCGAGCGCCTGCCGGGATTCGGGGCCGAATTTCTGCGTGGAGTAATCCAGAAACGGGATATACGTCAGTGTCAGGTCGGGCCTGCGATCCTGGAGCACCTTCACCGTTGCGTCGGCTATCCACTTGCTCGATTCGATCGAGGTCATCGGTCCCCAGAAACGATGCAGCGGGAACGGCCCCAGGGCCGCCTCGCACTCGTCGTACAGATTGCGCGGGAAAGAGTAACACGACGGAATTGTTGTGTTTCCTTCGTGAATCGGCGCGACGTTCATCACGATATCGGCGCTGGAGTACAGCGCGTTCCACCAGAAAAGCACCGCCGTCCTGAACGCGGGATTTTTTTCGCGCAACATATCCCATATCCGCGGCTGCTTGATGAGACGTGCGGAGTGTTGCCACAACTCGACCTTGCCCGTGTCGCGAAAGTAGTAACCGTTCGCGACGACGCCGTGCTCGGCCGGTGTCAGACCGGTGGAGTACGTGGCCTGCATCGAGCAGGTAACCGCGGGCAGGACGGGTTTGACCGGCACGCACGTTCCGGATTTGGCGATAGATGCGATATTCGGGCAATGTTCCTCGCTGCGCGCCATCTTCGGTGAGAGGCCCGCGATGATTGCAATCAGGATTCCGTCCACGGTGTCTGATATTCCTTCGGATAAATGTATGCCTTCTTGTAAAGGTCTTCGATGAGTGCGCGCTTGCGGCGATTTTCTTCTTTCCTGATCATGTTGTCTCGGATAAATATCTGCGCCTCCTTATAAGAAAGCGCCCGCTCGGGCCGGGACTCTTCGAGTTTCAGGACAAAGTAACTGACCTCGCCACTGGGATTTTTCGGGCCGTCAATGATCGGGCTGACGTCGCCGGGCTTGCGGTTTTCATCGAAGAGAAACTCGGCCAGCGGCTCAATCAGGTCTTCCTTTTTGAACCACTCCTCGTCGTTGGCGGTTTTGTGCAGGCCGCCGTCTTTGTAACTCTGCCCGTTGGATTCGCTTTTTGCGAGCGTCGCGAAATCTTCGCCGTCGGTTATGCGCTCAAGTAATTTTTTCGCGTAATCCCTGGCCGACATCGGCCCGGCGAATTCCCTGTAATTAGGTGGCACGTAGGAGTTGCCCTTGAGGAGGTAGTCAATCTGTATGGTGCGGAATTTCACCGTCGCCGGCAGCATCCACTCGCCTTTGTGCGCGTCGTAGAATTTCTTGATCTTTTTGGGCGTTGCGAAAACCGGGCTGACTTTCGTTTTCAATTGCAGAATCGCCCGCACCTTCTCCATGCGCGCAAGGTATTCCTTGACGTCATCAAGCGTCAGTTCCCTGTCGGAAATGGATTTCAGCGGGAAGTAGCGGCGTATCAATTCCCTCTCGCCACCGTATTCCTGAACCTGCTGCCTCACGTAGTC
>JAUWEX010000049.1 GCA_030607235.1 Planctomycetota bacterium
CAGCCCGAAGTACTCGCGCCAACCCGGACTGTCGTTGCTCATCATGATTTCCTGCGCGATGATGTCTTTCTCGCGCTCGACCTGTGCGTCGGTGAACGTCGGGCGGCTGAGCATCCCCAGCAGCAGCCCCGCGCACTTGTCGAAGTTCGCCGTCGTCGAAAAAAAGTACGACGTTTCGACGAACGAGGTCATGGCGTTGACCGACGCGCCCAGTTCGCTGAATCTCTCCGTAACGTCGCGCCCGTCGATCTCGAACAGCCGGTGCTCCAGAAAGTGCGCCACGCCGCCGGGCAACTCGACCGGGCCGTCGTCGCCGGGCCGCACGATGGCGTTGTCGACGCTGCCGTAGGCCACCGAGACGGTCGCGAATTTCTTGCGCAGCCCCTTGCCCGGCCACACGTAAACCGGCAGCCCGCACTCGGCGCGCGCGCAGTAGATCGTTTCCCTGAGAGTTTTGTCGGTGATCGTTTTCATTTTTCCGGCCGCAATAAAAATATCGTGTCGATTTTCGTTTTCTCCGCGACGGCCCGCACGTCGTCGGCCCGCACCGCCTTAACCCGCCCGATCCAGTGTTCCAGGTCCGCCGCGCCGCCGTTGACGGCCTGCGCGTAGTGGAACGAAATCATCTGCGAGGGGTTGTCGGCCGTGCCTTCGAGCCGCGAAGCGATGCGCTGTTTGGTCTTTGCGATCTCGTCCGCGCCGATTCGCCCGGCCGCGAGTTCCCTTAACTGTGCGCGCAGGATTCTCATCGCCCGCTCGTAGTTCTTCGCCTCGATGCCCATGCTCGCCGCTATCAGCCCGTGCGAACCTTCCAGAAACGAATCCGCCTGGTACGCCAGCCCCGCCTTTTCGCGCACGTGCCGGAAAAGCCGCGAGTGCGAAAACCCGCCCAGCACCCCGTTGAACACCGTCGCCGCGGCGAATCGCCTCTCGCCTATCCGTGTGCCCGTCCGCAGCGCCACGCAGAGTTTCGCCTGCTTGATTTTCTGCTCTTCCGTTACGCGGCGCGGTCGGGCGGGGGCCGCGACTTTTTCTATCGGCGCGAATCCCGGCCCCGCCTCCCGCTCGAACCGCAGGTGCCGCCGGACCAACGCGACCGCGCGGCTCAGCGAGATGTCGCCGACGACAAACACGTCCATCGGCGCGGTGCGCGCGAAATCGCGATAGAACCCGTACAGCGACTCCGGCGTCAGGGCCGCCAGCGCCGCCACGTCGCCGTGTTCGTAAAACCGCAGCCGCTCGCCGCGGCAGGTCTCTTCGAACAGCCGCCTCTGCGCGTAGGCCATCTTGTCGTTGGTCAGCGACAGTATCTGCGCCGCGAGGTTTGTCCGCTCGCGCTCGAATATCCGCGTGTCGAATGCGCCGCCGGTCGCGCGCGGCCGCAGCAGGACGTTTCGCAGGAAAGCAAAGCACCTGTTCGTCAGGTCGGGCTTGCGCGGCAAAAACGCCGGGTCGGGAATTTCCATCTTCGCCGCCAACACCTGCCGCCCGCCGACGCGCGATACGCCGCAGCGAAATCCCGCGCCGTACATCTTTTCCAGTTCCTCGGCCATCGCGCGCGTGTCGGGAAATTTTTTGCAGCCCCGCCCCAGGACCGCCGCCAGCAGCGCCGCGCTCGTCGCGTTTTCGTCGAGTTCGCGCCCGAACCACACCTGCACCGAGACGCTCTTGAAGGTTTTGGTGCGGCGCACGTGGACGTTGATTCCGTCGGTTGCGGCGCTTTGAAATTCCGTTTGGGTCGTCTTTCGCATGGCTATTTTCTGTGGAACCTTTTTTCGAGTTCGTCCAGCGTGAAGCGCAGCGCGATGGGTCTGCCGTGCGGGCAGGAATACTTCTCGCGCATTTTTTCGCGCTGTTCCAGCAGGTCCGCGATGCTGCGCGCGCTCAGCGGCTCGCCGGCCTTGAGAGCCGCGTGGCACGCCGCGGTCTTGCGCAGGGCGTCGCGTATCTCCTCCATCCGCGCGCTCGCGCCTCTCGCCGAAATTTCGTCGCTCATGTCCTTGACCAGCGCCGCGATGTCCGCGCCGACCAGCGCCTCGGGCACGGCCCTGACCGCAAGGCTCCTGCCGCCGAATTCCTCGACCTCGAAGCCGACCTCGCCGAGCGCGGCCGTTATTCTTTCGCGCTCGACCCACTGCGCCGCGCTCAACTCCACCGTCGGCGGTATCAGCATCCGCTGGCGCGCGTCCGCGCCGCCCGCCTCGCGCGCGAGGAGTTTTTCGTAGATGATTTTTTCGTGCAGCGCGTGCTGGTCGATGATTTCGAGTCCCTCCGGCGTCTCGACGACGATGTAGGAATCGTGTGCCTGAAAAAACGCCGGGCCGGTTTCCGATGCGAACGCCGGCGCGGGTCTTGCCGCGGGTATTACGCTCTTCGCGGGCGCCTCGTGTCCGTCGAAGGGCAGGTGCGGCTGTTGCCGGCGGTTTGCGCGATGAGCGAAGAAATCCCTTATCGCCTGCCGCGTACCCTGTGTTTTGCTGTGGCCGGAGCCGAAGCGCGGCGCGCCCGAAGCCGGCATTTTTTGCGGCGCGGTTTCGCCCGCCTCTTCTTTCCCGGCGTCCCCGCTCATCCGCGCGGCTTCGACACCGGCGAGAATGTCCTTGAGCGTCGCCCGCACCTGCGCGTGCAGCGCGGAGGCGTCGCGGAAGCGCACCTCGATTTTGGTCGGGTGGACGTTTACGTCGACCTCGCGCGGGTCGATGTCGACGAAGATGAAGGCCACCGGCTGCCGCCCCGAGACGAGCAGCCCGTCGAAGGCACTCTTGATCGCGGCGAAGATCACGCGCTCGCGTATCGGGCGCGAGTTGAGAAACAGCAGTTGCATTTTCGTGTCGCGCCGCGATACCGGCGGGGCTGCGACGTAGCCGGAGACGTGAATCTTGTTGGTGTGCGATTCGATCAGCAGCAGGCTGTCGGCGATTTCGTCGCCGTAGAAGTGCCGCAGCCGGTCGATAAGCGCCATGTGCGGGTCGAGCAGGAACACGCGCCTGTCGTTGTGGATGAGTTCGAAGCGGATGTGGCAGTGCGCCAGCGCGATGCGCGTTACGGCGCTGACCGTGTGCGAGAGTTCGGTGGAGTCGGACTTGAGAAACTTCATTCGCACCGGCGTGTTGAAGAAAAGATTGCGCACGTACACGCTCGTCCCGCGCGGGCAGCCCTTCTGCCGGACCTCGCCCAGCGCGCCGCCGTCGCAGGATATCTCCCAGCCGCCTATCTCGTCGTCCGGGCGCGAGACGATGCCCGCCTGCGAGATCGAGCCGACGCTGGCCAGTGCCTCACCGCGAAAGCCCATCGTGGTGATGTGGAACAGTTCGTCGGGGTCGGTGAGTTTGCTCGTGGCGTGGCCGTGGAACGCCAGCGCGATGTCCTCGCGGCCCATCCCCGCGCCGTCGTCGGTAACGCGGATGAGTTTTTTGCCGCCTTCCTTTAGTTCGATCGTGATTGACGTCGCCTCGGCGTCGATTGCGTTTTCGACGAGTTCCTTGACGACCGACGCGGGCCGCTCGATTACCTCGCCGGCGGCGATTTTGTTGACTACGTGCGGGGAGAGTTGTTTGATGCGGGCCACGGCGCTATTCGACCTCTATGCGGACGAGCCTGGCCTGCGACGCGGCGATCTCGTAGGCCTTGACCAGCGGCACTCCGCCCTGTTGCAGCGAAACGATGAAGAGCATTACGTTGGGGTCGGAATAGGTTTCGATCTCGTATTGCGTGGGGGCCGCATTGCCGCTTGCGTGGCAGCGGAATATCGCCAGCGGCCTGTGGCCGCGGCCCAGCAGGCGCGATTTCGTCTCCATGCACTCGATCATCTCGTTGGTCGGGTCGGAGCGGTCCGCTTCGAGGCCGCTCATCATCTCGACGACCTCGATGGCCGTCTCCCTGCCCGCGAGCATCCCGAAGGCAATCCGCGGACTGCTTTTCATGCAGTGCTGGATCATTTCGTAAAAGATTTCGCGTTTTACCGCGATGTGTTTTTCCGGTTGCATATTTTGCCGTCGTGGTCGAGTGTAGAAAAGTCGCCGTTGCTGATTTCGTCGATTTCCCGCGCGCTGAAGCGGCGGCCCTGTCCGGCGCCGGGGCAGTCCTCGCGGACCGCAGCCCACACCGCGCGGCTCTCGATGTTTTCGGCCCAGAACGGCCACGAAACGCACTGCCGCGGCCGCACCGGATAGACCCGGCAGCCGCCTTCGAGCAGGCAGCAGTCGCCGTTGGGTTTTTCGCGCAGGCTGAATTTCCGGCCGACGCGCCGCAAGTGTTTCTGTGCGAAATCGTCGAAACTCATTTTGAGGTGCCGCGCGATTTTTTCGATTTCGGCCCGCGTTACCCAGACGTACCCCGACTCGCCGCCGCAGCACGCGCCGCAACGCCTGCATTCGAACTCCAGTCCGTTCGCATACCACTGTTTTCGCCCGTTGTCGCCGGTGTAGTCTTTCACGTTCGTTTCGGGGTTGTGGATCCGTTCAGTCGTCGACGTTCTCGGCCTGTAGCGGTGTAACTTCGACCTTGTGGCCTTTGAGATACTTGACCGCCTTGTCGATTTCGGCCTGCGACCCGCGGAGTTCGATCGCCATCAGGCATCTGTCGTTGTTGATGGTCGCGGCGCGGATGATCGTAACCACGTCGAACATCTGCCCGACGTTGTAGACGATGGGGTCGGAGACCGCCACTCGCGGAAAAGCCAGATTGAATATCTGGGACTGCTCGTTTTCGCTCACTATCCAAACCTCCTGATAATTCGATAACTTACTCTATCACCCTGCAAAATAAGTGTCAACCTTCCTTATGGCAGCCCTTATCACTAAACGCCTCAACCACAAGCGCACCCGAAAGGGACACTTCCCTTCGATGCGCGGCCTTGCGTCCACCCGAAAGGGACACTTCCCTTCGATGCGCGGCCTTGCGTCCGCTTCCGAAGGAGGAAGTGTCCCTTTCGGTTCTGCCCGCTGTTGCCCGCGGCGCGGATTGCTGGTATAATGCCGGATTCGATTGTCGCCCCAAAACCATTGTTATGTGATATGCCGACCAAAGAGATATTCGTCAAGGGCGCGCGCGAGCACAATCTCAAAAACATCGACGTGCGCATCCCGCGCGACAAGTTCGTCGTCGTTACCGGCCTGAGCGGTTCGGGCAAGTCCTCGCTGGCGTTCGACACCATCTACGCCGAGGGCCAGCGCCGCTACGTCGAGAGCCTGTCGTCCTACGCGCGCCAGTTCCTCGAGCAGATGCAGAAACCCGACGTCGAATACGTCGAGGGCCTGCCGCCGACCATCGCGATAGAGCAGCGCGTCGGCGGCGCAAACCCGCGCTCCACCGTCGCCACGACCACCGAAATCTACGACTACCTGCGCCTGCTCTTCGCGCGCGCCGGCCAGCCGCACTGCTACAAGTGCGGCCGCCCCATCACCCAGCAAAGCCCGCAGCGCATCGTCGACGAAATTCTCGCCATCCCCGAAGGCACGCGCATCATCGTCATGGCGCCCGTCGTTCGCGGCAAGAAGGGCGAGCACCGCGAAATCATCACGCGCATCCGCCGCGAGGGCTTCGTCCGCGCGCGCATCAACGGCGAGATAATCGAAATAAAAGACCTGCCCAAACTCGACAAGCGCCGCAAACACCGCATCGAGGCCGTCGTCGACCGGCTGGTCGTCAAGCCCGCAATCAAGTCGCGCCTGCAGGACTCCGTCGAACTCGCTCTCAAACTCGGCGAGGGCATGATCGTCGTCGCCTCGCAGGACGAAAACGGCTGGAACGATTCGGTTTACAGCCGCCTCTACGCCTGCGTCGAGTGCGGCATCAGCATGGAAGAACTCGAACCGCGCATCTTCTCGTTCAACAGCCCCTACGGCGCGTGTCCGGAGTGCTCGGGGCTGGGCACGACGCTCGAACTCGACGAGGACCTTATCGTGCCCGATCCGTCGCTCTCGCTCAAGGACGGCGCGATCGCCGTGTGGCGCAGGGCGGGCAAGCGCCTCAACATTTTTTACGCGCGAAAACTCCGCGAGTTCTGCGCGGCCTTCGACATCTCGCCGCACATGCCCTACGAGGAAATCCCGAAAAAAATCCGGCACGTCCTGATGCACGGAACCGACGACGCAACCGAAGAGAAGACCGGCTACAAGTTCGAGGGCGTAACGCCGAATCTCGCGCGGCGCTTCAAGGCCACGCAGAGCGAATTCGTCAAGAAGCACATCCACGCCTGCATGAGCGAACTGCCGTGCCCGGTCTGCAAGGGCGCGCGCCTCAAGCCCTCGTCGCTGGCGGTAACCGTCGTCGGCAAAAACATCCAGCAGATCGTCGTGATGCCTGTGGACGAGGCGCTGAAATTTTTCGACGGCCTCAAATTGGGCAAGGAAAAAAGCGAGATCGCCCGGCCGATCCTCAAGGAAGTCCGCGAGCGCCTGTCGTTCATGGCCTCCGTGGGGCTGGGCTACATCACGCTCGACCGGCGCAGCGGCACGCTCTCCGGCGGCGAAGCCCAGCGCATCCGCCTCGCCACGCAAATCGGCAGCGGACTGGTCGGCGTGTGCTACGTTCTCGACGAGCCGACCATCGGCCTGCACCAGCGCGACAACGCAAAGCTCCTCAACACGCTGCGGCGACTCCGCGACCTCGGCAACACCGTCATCGTCGTCGAGCACGACGAGGAGACCATCCGCGCCGCCGAGCACATCGTCGATATCGGCCCCGCGGCGGGCCGCCACGGCGGCGAGATCGTGGCGCAGGGGAGCCTGGAGGATTTACTCGCGACGGACTCGCTTACCTCGCTCTACATGCGCGGCGTCCGCCGGATAGAGACGCCGACCAAACGCCGCAAGCCGTCGAAGACCAAATCGGTGCGGATAAAAGGCGCGCGTGAGCACAACCTCAAAAACCTCGACGTCGAATTTCCGCTCGGTTTGTTGACCTGCATAACCGGCGTGTCGGGTTCGGGCAAGAGCACGCTGGTCAACGAAATCCTCCACCGCGCGCTGATGCGCAGTCTGCACGACAGCCGCGAAAAGCCCGGCGAGCACGACAAAATCCTCGGCGCGAACCTCATCGACAAGGTCGTCGCCATCGACCAGTCGCCCATCGGCCGCACGCCGCGGTCGAATTCGGCGACCTACACCGGCGTCTTCACCGAGATACGCAACCTCTTCGGGCGGCTGCCCGAGGCGCGGATGCGCGGCTACGGGCCGGGGCGGTTCAGTTTCAACACCGCCGGAGGCCGCTGCGAGGCGTGCCAGGGCCAGGGCACCAGGCGCATCGAGATGCACTTTCTGCCCGACGTCTTCGTGAA
>JAUWEX010000261.1 GCA_030607235.1 Planctomycetota bacterium
CGACGCGGTGATGGCGGCGTATTGTTACGAAAGGGCCGTGCAGACGTGCGGCCGCTGGCCGTCGGCTGCGCCGCAGGGGAAATACGTCCTGGTGCTGGGCAAGGTCGCGGCGGCGTACTGCGAGATCGGCGACGGGGAGCGCCTGGGCGAGATCGCGCGGCTGGTGCGGGGCGACCCGAAACTGGCCGGGGCGAAACTGCGCCTTTACGGCGAGGCGATCGAATTGGGTGCTTACGTCGCGGAAAAGGCGAAGTCGCTTAAGCCCCGCGTAGAGCCGCCCGTTTCGGGTTATCCGGCGTTCGGCGGCAACGCCGCGGGCAGCGCGCTGATGGGCGGTCTGGCGGGCAGCCCCGGCGGCGAGGTCTGGCGCTACACGATCGAGGACTCGCTCAGGATGTTCATTCCCGGCTCCCGGCCCGAAAACATCCGCACACAGCCCCTGCTTGTTTCCACATTTCCGGCGGCCTGCGACGGCAGGCTCTACTTCAACACCGGCAGCGCGCTTATCGCGCTGGACGAGTACGACGGCTCCGAGGCGTTTCGCACGGTGTTCCACGAAGGCGGACCCGTCGGGTATCACAGCGGCAGTCCTCTGTTGCCGTCGTTTTGCACCGTCAGCGACGGGGTGGCCTACGCCTTGCAGCAGCAGGGCCGTTTGTCGCGCTGGTTGCCGGTTCTGGCGGCGGTGGACACCGCCGGCGGCAAGGTCTTGTGGCGTAGCGACAGACTGACCCGCGGCGCGGAGGAGTTCCGCGGCACGTGCCTGATTACCGGGCCGGTTACCGTTTCCGGGGGCAGGCTTTACGTGGTGGTGCGTTCGAGGCAGAGGGGGCCGTGGCGCAATTACCTCGTGTGCGCCGACGCGAAGACCGGCGATCGTTTATGGTATTGTTTTCTCTGCGAAAAACGCGGCGACAATCGGCTCCGCAGGGCGGCGGAACTGCCTGACTATGTTGTGATAGACGGCGGGACCGCCGTTGTCGCGGTTCCCTCTTCGGGCCTGATGGCGGCCGTAGACATCCGGCGCGGCAGACTCACGTGGGCGGTAACGTACCACGAGGACCAGTATCTCAAGTTGATTATACCGCACGAGATGAAGGACGGCGATTCGCTGAATCCCAGGATTTTCAACGTCAGCCACCCGATTATCCAAGACGGGCGCGTCGTGTACGCGCCGCGGAATTCGAGCGGGATATTCTGTTTCGACGTGCGCACCGGCGAGGCCTGCTGGACGCCATTGGCGGCGCTCGACCTGCGCTACGTTGTCGGGGTGGACGGAAACGAACTTTTCTACTTCGGCAAGGACCTCAACGTCGTTGACATCGCGACGGGCGCCACTACCGCGCTGGATGTCCGCTATTCCGGCGAAATCGTGGGCAGGCCCGCGCTGACCGAAGACTCGATCTACTTCTCCACCACTACCGGCCTGTACCGCTACGACAGGAATCGCAAGGCGCCCGAAGTTGTGATGAGTTGGAAGCGGGGCAAGACGTTTCCCGGCAATCTCATCGCGCTTGAGTCGACGCTGTACGTGGTGAATAGCGAGCAGGTGGTCGCCCTGCTCGGCGCGGGGATGCGGCGCAGGTACGACGATCTTATCGGGAAGAACGACACCGACCCGGTGTTGCGTCTGAAGCGCGCGCGGGCGCGCGTGGCCGACACGGATTTCAAGGGTGCGCTCGAGGACCTCAAGGTCGCCGAAAAATACGCCGCCGACGGGATGACCGCCTTCGGTCGCCCGCTCAAGGGCCTTATCGAGCAATACTTCACAGACTGCTACCGGGGATTGATGGATTACTATTTCGTCAGGCAAAAATACGATAAGGCGCTGGAGTACGCCAGGCTGTCGCTGAAACACGCTGGCTCGCGGGGCGTCGCCGCGCAGGTGCTCTTGCTCATGGCCGAAATTTACGAGCGAAGGGCCGACAAGCGGTCGATCCGCGAGGCGATCGGGGTGTATTGCGACATGATCGCCGCCGAGGAGGCGATGCTGGAATTTCCCAACAACCTGAACAACCTGAAAGTGTCGTCGCGTTTCTACGCCACCGCGCGAATAACCGACCTGATAAAAAAACACGGGCGCGCCGCCTACGCCGCGCAGGAGACGAAGGCCGCCGCGGCGCTGTCCGCGATCAAGGCGGGTGCCGCCGGGGAAGGCCGCGACAGGCTGGGCCTGTATTACGAATATCCCAACAGTCTCGCTACGCTTAAGGGCCTGACGCAACTGGCGAGCGAGAGCGAGAAGCGGGGCGAGCGTTCGCGCGCGCTGATGCTGTGCAAGATCGCGATGCGCAATTATGAGGACCAGCCCGCTCTCGTGCCCGCGCTGGAGATGGCGCAGCGCCTCGCGTGGCGTTTCGGCGAGACCTCCGGCGCGCGGCACGCGCTGGAGAGGCTGGCCGGGATCTCCGGCGCTCTCATGCCCGACGGCCGCACCGCTGCGGAGTTCGCGAGAGCGCGGCTCGACGAGATCGAGACGCAGGCCGAGACCGCGAAGGGACGGCTGCCGCTCGACCCCGACGCCAAACTGGTGCAGAAGGTCGAACTCGACGATTCGGCTCCGTACAGAAACGGGGTGAGATACGGGTACTCGACTTCTTACACCAAAAACGTCGTGCTGCCGGTTCGCGGTCGGCGGCCGGAGTGCATGGTCGGCAAGGCGCTGATCCGGCGCGGCTCGATAGTCGAGTGCTACGACCTCTCAACCGGCAGGGAACTGTGGTACAACAGCATGACGCGGGCGTGGCTGGGTTTCGATCTCTACGAAGACCGCAACGGATGCAGCATTTGGATGTCCGCCGAGGCCTGCGAGAAGGGCCTGGCCGAGGGCGCGGAAATCGTCTCGGTCGCGGGCAGGACCATCAAT
>JAUWEX010000206.1 GCA_030607235.1 Planctomycetota bacterium
GTTACCAAAGAAAAATTTAATAGCCTGATTCCAGAAAAGCACAGCACCAGCAGGATAAACTTTATGGTTGAAATCTTGAACTGTTTTTCGGAAGATGTAGCCAGGGCGAAAAATGAGTCGTTGCAGTATTTTTACGAGAAATATTGTAAGAATTGAGCCTCCAACATTTTCTTTCCGTAAGTGCGCCCTTATCGGAATCCCCTTTTCATTTGACACTTCACCTGAGATTATCCAGGTGCATTGGGCAAAAAAAATCCGGATCAATTCAATGAACCCGATTCCGGCGAATTGGGTTCTGTTTTTTGACGCCGATTATTACCGTCCGAAACAGGCTGAAGCATTCTGATTTGTTGAAATTTTCGGGTGTCTTTACCGATAAGCCCTTCATGGCAGCAATACAGACATTCGCCGCGCTGGAATGGCATTTTGGAATCGGCGATCCGGACGTATTCGGGTGGGTTACCTTTGCGGGGTATTTCGTCGCGGCGTACCTGTGCTGGCGCGTCGCCAGATCCTGCGTGCGCGCCGGGCGCAGCGGGAAATACAGCGGCTCACATCGTTTCTGGTATGCCGCCGTCGTGTGTCTTGTGGTGCTGGGCATCAACAAACAACTCGACCTGCACGTCCTTATTACCGAAATCGCGCGCAACATAGCCAAGGCCGACGGATGGTATCAGCAGCGCCAGAACCTTCAGCACAATGTGCTTTTTTTGGGATTGGTGTTCGGCCTTGTTGTGGCGGTGTATTTGGCACATTTGATACGTCGCGCTCCGAAGAGGCAGGGCATGGCGCTGGCGGGGCTGATATTCATGTTCGGATTCGTGATACTTCGCTCGCTGTCGCTGCATCACGTTGACATAGTGTTGAGCGAGACGTTCTCCGGCGTAACGGTTAAATTCCTGTTGGAATTCGGCGGGATAGCGATAGTCGGAATTTCGGCGGTAATAAATCTGCGTTTTTCCCTCGGCGTCGAGAGGATGAAAACCGGCGAAGACCATGAAAAGGAGCAGTATAGACGCAGAAAAGCCCTGATGAAATACTATCAAAAGCACGCTTGCAGGTATGACGACGAAAGGCAGGCCCTCATCCAAAAATACCGAGAGCGGGAAAAAACCACTTACGCTCATCACTCCGACAACACCTGATATCCCATCCTCCGTCCGAATCGGCCCGCTGCGCCGCCGGGATATTTCGCGCTCCAACTTGACAACTCGCTACCCGTCAAATAACATGGCCCTTCCGTTAAGCATCAGCAGATATTTTCTAATCAAATAAAGGCGATTATGAAAAACATCAAAACCATCATCGAACCGTTCAAGATCAAAGTCGTCGAGCCGATAAACCTGACCACGCGCGAGCGGCGCGAAGAATTGCTCGATGCCGCCGGATACAACCCGTTTCTTATCGATGCGGAATTCATCACCTTCGATTTTCTCACCGACTCCGGCACGGGCGCTATGAGCGCCGCGCAGTGGGGCGCGATGATGGTCGGCGACGAATCCTACGCCGGCAGCCGCTCGTTCCGCCGCTTCGAAAGCGTGATCCAGGACATCACCGGCTTCAAGCATGTCATCCCCGCGCACCAGGGCCGCGCCGCCGAGAGCATTTTGTTCTCCATCACCGTCGACGAGACGAAGTGGGTGCCGAACAACTGCCACTTCGACACGACCCGCGCCAACATCGAATTCCGCAAGGGCCACGCGCTCGACCTCGTCATCGAAGAGGGCAAGAACCC
This sequence comes from Planctomycetota bacterium, assembly GCA_030607235.1. Taxonomy (GTDB): domain Bacteria; phylum Planctomycetota; class B129-G9; order B129-G9; family B129-G9; genus JAUWEX01. The sequence goes on from JAUWEX010000206.1 coordinate 1,736, forward strand.
CGCGCTCGACCACCCCTTCAAGGGCAACATCGACCTCGCCAAACTCGAAGCCTTCATCAAAGAGCACGGCGCGCAAAACATACCGATGGGCTACCTCACCGTTACCAACAACACCGGCGGCGGCCAGCCCGTCAGCATGGCCAACATCCGCGGGACGGGCAAAATTTTGCACAAGCACGGCATCCCGTTTTTCCTCGACGCCTGCCGTTTTTCCGAGAACGCCTACTTTATCAAGATCCGCGAGAAGGGCTACGAAAACAGGACGATCAAGGAGATCGCACAGGAAATGTTCTCCTACGCCGACGGCGCGACCGTGAGTCTGAAAAAAGACGGCTTCGGCAACATCGGCGGCTACCTTGCGCTCAACGACGACGAGTGGGCGATGCAGGCGCGCAACATGCTCATCCTGCGCGAAGGCTTCCCGACCTACGGCGGCCTCGCCGGGCGCGACCTCGAGGCGCTGGCGCAGGGTCTGATAGAAACGCTCGACGAGAATTATCTTCAGTACCGCATCGGCTCGGTGGCGTACCTCGCCCGCGGACTCAACGAGATGGGCATCCCCACCATCCAGCCCGCCGGCGGCCACGCGGTCTACATCGACGCCAAAGAATTTCTGCCCCACATCGAGCCGCTCCAATATCCCGGCCAGGTCTTGTGCGCCGAGATGTATCTCGAGGGCGGCATCCGCGCCGTCGAGATAGGCAGCGTGATGTTCGGCAAGGACCCCAACACCGGCGAAGAAAAACCCGCGGCGATGGAACTGGTGCGCATGGCCATGCCGAGGCGCGTCTACACCCAGAGCCACATCGACTACGTACTGGAGGCGATGCGCGGGCTGGTCGAGCGCAAAGACAAGATGCGCGGTCTGAAGATAACGTGGCAAGCGCCGTTCCTCCGCCACTTCTCCGCGCGCTTCGCCCCGGCGGAGAGCCTCCGCAGGCAATAGGGGAGCAGCCACTCATTCCAGTATCCGCTCGCTGTCTGTCGCCGTGCTTCGGCGACAGAAGCGTCTCGCTTCCACCCATTGACAAAAATTGCGGGCGTACTGGTGAAGTTGTAAGCGACTGCTTCTTTTTGCCGAATGGCAAAAAGCAAGAAGCGGGTCTTGAAGTTTGTGGAGAAAAATCTTGGGTGCAGGCCCTGCCTGCCTCTGCGCTCTCTGCGCCTCTGCGGTGAAAAGAAGAAAAAATCTCTGTGTCCTCTGTGGCGGATAGAAAAAATCACATCGCGAAACCGCGCACAAGATTTGTCAGTGAGTGCAAGCGAAGCGCCCTTGCGCCAAAGGCGCAACAGCGAGCGGGTATTGCAACAGGTGCTTACTTCCCTATTTGCTGCGGGGCGTCCCCGCCTCCTCGCTTGGGTGCAGGCCCTGCCTGCTAGAAGAGTTTGCTCAATTCCAGCACTTCGACCGGGCAAGCCGTCCAGTCATCTATCCAGCAGACAATCAAATCGCATTTCGCCGGGTCGTGGCGGTGGTCGCGGAACTTCGACGAGCGGTACTCGAACTCTATCGCCACGTCCTTCCAGCCCCGCTCGAATTTTCCTTTCATTCGGCGCTTGGCCAGACAGTCCGGAAACGAATCGCTCACGTGCTCGATTGCGAAGCCCAAATCCTGCGCGACCACGCCGAAGAATACCGCCACGGCCAACTCGCTCGTCGGCGCATACGGCATCGCCGCCACGCCGACGGGGCGGCCGTAGCCGCGTTCGGGCTTGAGGCTGGTGTCTTCGATCTTCGGGCAGTGCGAGGTCTCGCGCCGGTCCGTCACGGTGTGGGCCAGTCCGGCCGCCTTGAGCGCCTTGAGCCAGCCGCCGAAGTGGCGTATGGCGGTGCTCGGCGCGAAGGTGCCGT
>JAUWEX010000350.1 GCA_030607235.1 Planctomycetota bacterium
ACGGCAACGTCCTGGTGTGCGATTCCGCCGAGAAGACCGTCTCCGAGGTCAACCGTCGCGGCAGGGTGGTCTGGAGGCGTGCCGGCGTGTCAAACCTCAACACCGCGCTGCGCCTGCCCAACGGCAACACGATAATTCCCGAATACGACCTCAATGCCGGGCGGTGTCTGGTGGTCGGGCCGGACGAAACCGAAGTCGATCGGATATTCGATATCGGAGCGAGCAGAATCGGAAGGACCGATTCCGATGATCAGAAGGTGCGCGTTCGCGATGTTACCCTGTTGCCCAACGGCAACCTGCTAATCTGCGACACCATAAATTATGCCGTCAGTCGCGTCGTAGAGGCCGACCCCGGCGGCAGGATCGTAAAGGTCTGGGGCAAGGACCTCATACACGCCATCGCCGCGCGGCGGATCGCCAACGGCGAAATCGTCGTCGTCTCGCAGGACCAGGGCATCAACCCGGGCACGGTCTTTACGGTGGTCAACGGCGAGGATGTCCTGTCCTTTGTGCTCGATATGGACAAGAAAAACTTCGTGCGCATGGTTGCGTCTACGCCCGCCGGAAATATCGTACTGGCGAGGGTCAGCGGCAGTTCGGTTGTGTTCGAAGAATACGAAATCACGCGCAACGCCAAAAAAACCGTCATCGTGAAACCGGTCGCCACCCGCAAACTCAAAGCGAATTTTTCGCTGAGGACAATCAACTATGAATGCAACTAGGACAAAAACCCTGAGATTGAGCGCGGCGGCGAGCCTGGCTTTGTTGCTGGCGCTGCTGGCCACGGTCGCGCCGCTGAGCGCGCAAAACGAAACCCCGCAGAAGCAGCCCGCGCCCCGCCCGTCGCCGACTGCGCCGCACGACCGCATTTTCTTCGGCGACTACGGCGTCGACGGCCGCATCGAGTCAATCGACGAGTTCGGCAGCGTGGCGTTCACCGAATCCGGCGGCTCTAAAATCGACACCGACATCACCGCGATAAAATTCCTGCGTCTGAACAAAAACGCCGACATCCCCGCGAACCACATTCGCATGGGCTACATCTTCAAACTCGCCGACAACACCCGCTTCACCGGCAACATCGTCGCCTGGGACGGCGACGCGATCACCGTGCAGAACGAATACGCCGGCAAGGTGCGGATCAACCGCAGCGCGGTGCGCTACATCTACACCTGCTACAACGGCAACATCGGCAAACCCTGGCATCTGCCGAATAAAAACGCGAGTATCCTGCGCGGCCAAACCGATCCGATACCCTTCGACGCGATAACGCCCGAATTCTGCGAGCCGCAGAACTATCCGCGCCAGATTAGCGCATTCAAGATACGCGTCGGAGACAGCGCCCCGCGCACCATTCCCATCGCAAAAATTGCCGGAGTCGTCTTCGCCCCCCGGGCCGCAGCCAAAACCAAACCCGTCGTCGGCTGGTACGCCTTCGTTACGACGGCGAACTTCGACCGCCTGCCCGGCGTGGTGGAAAAACTCGACGGCGAAAAACTCCAACTGACCACCGGCGCGATGGGGGTATTGAAGATAGACCGGCGCTACGTTGAGTACGTCGTCTTTTCCGAAACCCCGCAGACCCAGCGCGGCCACGTGCTGCTTTCCGACCAAAGTGTATGCGAAGTCGTCGAGTACGACCGCGAGATGAATGTCGTTTGGGCGCAAAACATCGGCCACGCCGCCTATCACGTTACCCGCCTCGAAAACGGCAACATCCTCGTCTCCATACCCCAGCAAAACGCCGTCTTCGAGATAAACCCGCAGCGATTCGACGAGACGGTTGCCTCCGTTCCCGTGCCGAAAAATCCCGCGGACGAAAAAATGCTGGTTCCGCCGGTTAAGGCCAAGACCCGCCGGTACAATGTCGTCTGGCGTGCTAAGGTTGGCCTGAGCCATCCCGTCTGCGCCACGCGCCTGCCCAACGGCAACACACTCATCGCCGACCAATTGAATTACCGCATACTCGAACTGGACGCCGACGGATACCGGATCGGCGAATACTTCGTCGATGAATGCGCGCCGACCTACGTTACCCAACTGCCCAACGGCAACCTGCTGGTTTGCAGC
>JAUWEX010000183.1 GCA_030607235.1 Planctomycetota bacterium
GCCCCGAAGGTTCCGGCAAGACCACCCTGTGTCTGCACGCGATCGCCAGCGCCCAGGGCACGGGCGGCGTGGCGGCCTTCATCGACGCCGAGCACGCGCTCGATCCGGCATACGCCAAAAGACTCGGCGTCAACCTCGAAGACCTGCTCATCTCCCAGCCCGACTGCGGCGAGCAGGCCCTCGACATCGTCGAGATGCTCGTGCGCTCCAACGCCGTGGACATCATCGTCATAGACTCCGTTGCCGCGCTCGTGCCGCGGGCCGAAATCGAAGGCACGATGGGCGACCAGCAGATCGGCCTCCAGGCCCGCCTGATGAGCCGCGCCATGCGCAAACTCACCTCCATAATCAGCAAAACCCGCACCTGCGTCGTCTTCATCAACCAACTTCGCATGAAAATCGGCGTGATGTTCGGCAACCCCGAAACCACTCCCGGCGGCCGCGCGCTCAAATTCTACACCTCCGTGCGCCTCGATATCCGCCGCATCGGCGGCATCAAGGAAGCCGACGGCACGGTGCTGGGCAATCGCTGTCGCGTCAAGGTCGTCAAAAACAAAGTCGCCCCGCCGTTCCGACAGGCCGAATTCGATCTTTATTTCGACAGCGGCATCTCCGGCGAGACAAATATCATCGACCTGGCGTCGAAATACGATATAATCGAAAAATCCGGCGCGTGGCTGTCGTACAAAGGCGAACACATCGGTCAGGGCCGCGAGAAGGCGCGGGTCTTGCTGCGGGAAAACCCCGAACTGATGGCCGAGATAACCGAAGCCGTCCGCGCCGCAGAGGCGGCTACGGTCGAGGCGTAACGCCAAAAAACAATCAGGCACGCAAGCCGCTGGGGCGAAAAACCGCTCCTGCGGCTACGTGGTGTAGTGTGAGGGGCGGAGACAAGCGTGAGACCCAACGGAAAAAGCAGGCCGCTTCCCGTAAATTGCGTCGAAGAAGAATACACCTTCGTCTCGTTGCAGCGATGCGACTGCGGCGGCTCCTTTGCGGTCGACCGACAAATGCTCAGCGAGGGCGATGCGCCGACGGACGTGCTCGCCCTTCATTGCTGCGCGTGCAACGCCCGCAAAGAATTCAGATTCGACATCAGCGCCTTTTTCGGCGACATGACCAGGTACGGCCGGATCGTGTGCCCCTCGCAAATCATCGACGCGCTCGAGTGGCTTACTCTGGGCGTGTTCCTTCTGCGCAAAGGCGAAAAACTCGACGGCGAGGAGCGCCACAAAATGTTCGTCGACGCGGATTTCTGCCTGCGACAATTACTGATGTTTTATCCCGAAGGCGGCGACCTGCCGGTGGCGACGGCGTTTTTCAACCAGCCCGACGGTCAACTGCCGGACGGCAAGATCGGCCTGTTTCAACGCTCAAGAATCGAATCGCTTAAAAAACAAACCGAAACCGATAACTGACGAAACGACGAAAATGACCATGACACCTGAAGACCTGCGCAAAAAATTTATCGACTTCTTCAAGAGCAAGGAACGGAAAAAACACGAGGAAGTAAAGCCCGACCTGCTCGTCCCGCGCAACGACCCCACGCTATTGTTTACTGGTGCGGGGATGAACCAGTTCAAAAACGAGTTCCTCGGCAAGGGCCGTTCGCTCAAGCGCGCCGTAACCTGCCAGCCCTGCCTGCGCACCGGCGACATCGACAACATCGGCAAGACGCCGTATCACCACACGTTCTTCGAGATGCTGGGCAACTTCTCCTTCGGCGACTATTTCAAGAAGGACGCCATCGTCTGGGCGTGGGAATTCGTTACGCATAAGGATTGGCTGAATCTTGCGCCGGAGCGACTGTGCGCCTCGGTCTACCTCGACGACGACGAGGCTTACGAAATCTGGCGCAACGAAGTGGGCCTGCCTGCGGAGAGGATTTACCGGTTCGGCGAAAAAGAGAACTTCTGGCCGGCGTTCGCGCCGTCAAAAGGCCCCGACGGACTTTGCGGCACGTGCAGCGAGATATTTTACGACTGGGGCGAGGGCGTTTTCGACTGCGACAATCCCGACTGCAACCCGTCGTGCCCCTGCGGGCGCTACTCCGAAATATGGAACATCGTCTTCCAGACCTACAACCGGCAGGGCGCCGACAACCTCGTGCCACTCGACCAGAAAAACATCGACACCGGTGCGGGCTTCGAGCGCATCCTCGCCGTGGTCAACGGTGTGCGCTCGAACTACGAAACCGAACTGTTCCTGCCGATCATCCGCGAGATCGAAAAGATTTCCGGCAAAAAATATGATTACAACGGCGAAAACGCTTGGCGCTACCGACGCATCGCCGACCACACGCGCGCGCTTTGCATGGCCATCGCCGAAAACGTTATTCCCGACTCCGCCGACAAACGTGGCTCCGTTCTGCGCAAACTCCTCCGACGCGCTTATATTGACGGTCGTGCACTTGGTATTAAGGATGATGCGTTTCTTTATCGTCTTGTGCCGGTTATCGCGCAGACTTTAGCCAAACCCTATCCGCAACTGACACAGCGCGCCGATAATATCGCGCATGTCCTGAAAGAAGACGAAGAAAAATTCGCAGGAACACTTCAAAAAGGGATAGAATTTGTTGCGTCAGACTTGGTTGGTATGGAAACAAGAAACACTGAATTTACCCATAGATTAAATTCAATAGAACATTGGTTAAGGGATAAATCATATACATTTGATTATGAAGAAATTATTGTAGATGGTTGGGAAGATGCTTTTAAGTTTGCACTAGAGGATTATCGGGTTGGGAAATTACGAAAACTATACGAACAAGCAGAAAAAAAGAGCGGGCATGTAGAGAACATTCCGAAATGGTCTGAACCTGTTATTGAGCAGGAGATAAAAGAGTTTAAGTATTTCGCTGAGCAAGTTTTAATTGAATCCAATAAATGCTTTGCCAGTTTGAAGGCTTTTTATCTGCATGATGCTCTGGGATTTCCCATCGATGTTTTGAACGAAGTTTTGCCGGTATTGGTACGTCAACATAAGAACACCGACAAAAATTCTAAAATCGATGACAATATCCAAGTGGACATGGAAGGGTTCGAGGAATTGATGGAGCAGGCGCGACAGACTTCGCGCAACACCAGTAAGTTCACCGGCGAGGTCTTCAAGAGCGGGCCGATTCACGAGATCATGGAGAAGCATCCGCCGACGGTCTTCGTCGAGTGGGCGAAATGCCTGGATTCCAGCGAACCGCTGACCGCCGAGATCATCGGCGTTATCTCGCCCGCAGGCGAATCTGTCGCCGAGTGGTCGGGCGGAGGCGAAGTCGAAATCTTCCTCGACCGCACACCTTTCTATGCGACCGCGGGCGGCCAGACCGGCGACACCGGGAGACTGCAATCGCCCGACGGCGCGACGATTGTCCGCGTGATCGGCACCTACGCCTCGGAGGGATACCGCATACATCACAGTGTCGTCGAAAAAGGCGTCGTCAAGGTCGGCGAGAAGATTGTCCCGACAATCGACCCGGCCCGCGCCGATATCCAGCGCAGCCACACGGCCACGCACCTACTTCACCACGCGCTGCGCAGGGTTCTGGGCGAGGGCGCCGAGCAGTCCGGCTCGCTGGTCGAGGCCGAGAAACTTCGCTTTGACTTCACGCACAAGACCGCGATGACACCCGAAGAAATCGCGCGCGTGGAAACCATCGTCAACGAAAACATCCTCGCCGACGTACCCGTGAACGTCGCCGAAAAATTGCTCGACGAGGCCAGAGCCGAGGGCGTGATAGCGCTGTTCGGCGAAAAATACGGCGAGAGGGTGCGGGTGGTTGACGTCGGCGGTTTCAGCCGCGAACTCTGCGGCGGTACCCACGTGGCGCGCACCGGCGAGATCGGCCTGTTCGAAATCCTGCGCGAGTCGTCGGTTGCCAGCGGCATTCGGCGCATCGAAGCGGTTACGGGGCGGTTCGCCTTCGGGCACCTCAGCGGATTCCGGCGCGTAGCCGAGACGCTCTGCCGGGCGCTCAAGACCCGGCCCGAAAAACTGGTCGAGCGCGTGGAGGCGATACAAAAGGAAATCCGC
>JAUWEX010000351.1 GCA_030607235.1 Planctomycetota bacterium
TATCGAGTTGCGGACGTCGTCGATCGTCAGTCTCATGCGCTTCTGTGCGTAGGGGTTGTGGAAGGCGTTGCAGTGGTTCTTGACCGAAACCGCCGCGAGTTGTTCGGGCGTGGTGCCGAACTCCTTCATGTGCCTCACGACCATCATCGCGTAGTAGCCCGAATAGAACCCGCCGACCGGGTAGTCGAAACTCACGTCGCTGGCCAGCGCGATAAACTCGTTGCCCTTCCACGTGTTGACGTGGCTCATCGTCTCGAAGCCGTATGCCGCGCAGCAGTTCGACCTGCCCGAGGCCACCGCTTCGTAGGCCGACTGGAAACACAGGCCGCCCGTCGCGCCGCCGCCCTCGACCCTGCGCGAGGGCTTGGGGCAGAGGCCCAGGTAGTCCGTGGCCATGATGCCGGCCATCAACTGGCGGGTAAAATGATCGGAAAAATACGACGACACACTGAAGTCGATCATATCCATCGTGAGGTCCGGCACGTCGTTCATCGCGTAGTCAAACGCCTCTTTGACGATTGCCGGGAACGTGCGGTCGGGCCGTGTCTTGGCGAATTTGCTGATTCCGCCGGATACCATGTAAACCGGTCGCATGATTCCTCCTTTCTGGGAAGGAAATGGGAAACGGAAATAATTTTCAAAAACAATTCATTCGCGATTGCAGCAGGCGTCTTTCTTTTCAACCGCTTCGCGAATGTAGTCGATAAACTCCTGCGTGGGCGCGCCGGGCGTGAACAGCCGCCCGATGCCCATCTTCCGCAATTTTTCGATATCCTCTTCGGGGATGATGCCGCCACCCGTTATGAGGACGTCTCTCATGCCGCTTTCTTCCAATAGTTGCTTTATCCGGGGAAACAATGTCATGTGCGCGCCGGAGAGTATGCTTACTCCGACCACGTCCACGTCTTCCTGCACCGCGGCCTGGACGATCATCTCCGGTGTCTGGTGCAGACCCGTGTAGATAACCTCCATGCCCGCGTCGCGCAACGCCGCCGCAACGACACGCGCGCCTCTGTCGTGCCCGTCGAGACCGGGCTTGGCTACCAGAACTCTTATTTTGCGAGCCATTTGTTCCGCTCCGAAAGTATCTGTTGTTTTTTATGTGCGGCCTGCGCGGCTAAAACATCGCCGGCTCGTGGTATTCGCCGAACTCCTCGCGCATCACCTGTATGATTTCGCCCAGCGTCGCCTCGACCTTCGCGGCGTGCAGAATCCTGGGCATTATGTTGACGCTCGTATCGTTGCACGTTCCGCGCAGGTCCTCCAGCGCATTGCTCACCGCCACTCCGTCGCGTCGCTCGTGCACGGCCTTGAGCGCCTTCACCTGCTCCTCCTCGACCTGGGGGTCGATCTTGAGCAGGTCCATCTCGATATCCTCGTTGCCGTCCACGAACTTATTGACGCCCACGACGATGCGCTCTTTTTTCTCGATCTGGCGCTGGTAGCGGTAGGCCGCGTCGCCGATCTCGCGCTGGAAGAAACCCTTTTCGAGCGCGGCGACGACCCCGCCGAGTTTTGCGATCTTATCGAAATACGCCTCGGCCTCCTGTTCCATCTTGTTCGTAAGCGACTCGACGAAATACGAACCGGCCAGCGGGTCGATCGAGTTGGCCGCGCCCGTCTCGTGTGCGATGAGTTGCTGCGTGCGTAGCGCGATCTTGACCGACTTCTCCGTCGGCAGCGCCAGCGTCTCGTCCATCGAATTCGTGTGCAGGCTCTGCGTCCCGCCCAGCACCGCGCTCATCGCCTGAAAAGCGGTGCGCACGATGTTGTTCTCCGGCTGCTGCGCCGTCAGCGAACAGCCCGCGGTCTGCGTGTGGAATCGCAGCAAAAGCGAGCGCTGGTCCTTCGCGCCGTACCTCTCCTTCATGTGCCGCGCCCAGATGCGCCGCGCCGCGCGGTACTTGGCGATCTCCTCGAAGAAATCGAGATGCGCGTTGAAGAAGAAACTCAACCTCGGCGCGAACTCATCCACGTTCATCCCCGTCGCAATGCCCGCCTCTACGTAGGCGAAACCGTCCGCCAGCGTAAACGCCAACTCCTGCACCGCCGTGCTGCCCGCCTCGC
>JAUWEX010000165.1 GCA_030607235.1 Planctomycetota bacterium
GAAAAGTCCTGCCGCTCAAAGACGGGAGTTCTTGAGGGAGGTCATTCACATTACAGCGGTAACAGATACCTCACGACGAGGTAAATACTGCTTATAAACAGCGCCATGACGGTACATGGTATCCCGTATTTCGCAAATTGCAAGAACGTAATGCGGTGGCCGTGTTTTTTCGCCATGTCCGCCACAACCACGTTGGCCGAGGCGCCGACGATGCTGCCGTTGCCGCCCAGACACGCCCCCAGAGCCAGCGTCCACCAGAGGATGCCGAGGACGGTGGCGGTTTCGAGGTCGTTGGTGCGGGCGATTTCGGGGGCGATAGTTTTGATCAACGGGATCGCCGTGACGACGAAGGGGATGTTGTCGATGATGGCCGAGGCTATCGCGGCGAACCACAACAGGCCCAGCGTAGTCAGCCAGATATTGCGGCCGGTTTGCCGCAGGGCGAAATCCGCCAGCGTGTCGATTACGCCGCGCTCGACCAGCGCGCCCACGAGAATGAAGAGGCCGACGAAGAAGAACAGCGTCGTCCACTCGACCTCGCGGAAGACCTTTTCGGGGTCGGTTTTGGTTATCAGCATCAGAAGGGCCGCGCCGCCCAGCGCGATCGTCGCCGGCTCCAGCCCCAGAAGGCTGTGCAGGAAAAATCCGACCAGCACCAGCCCCAGACCGGCAAGCGATTTGATCAGCAGCGCCTTGTCGGTGATGGCGCGGGCGGGATTCATCTCGATGATGCGCGCGCGAACTTCGATCGATACCTGGAGGCGTTTGCGGTAGATGAAGTACAGGCCGACAGTGAACACCGCCAGGATAATCACGATCACCGGCCCGAGGTGAATCAGGAAATCGTTGAACGACAGGCCCGCAGCGCTGCCTATCAGGATGTTGGGCGGGTCGCCTATCAGCGTGGCCGCGCCGCCGATGTTGGAGGCCAACACCTCGCATATCAGGAAAGGCACGGGGTTTATTTTGAGTTGCTGGGCCAGCAGCAGCGTAACCGGCAGCATCAGGATCACGGTGGTAACGTTGTCCAGAAAGGCCGAAACCACCGCCGTGCTCAGGGCCAGTAAGATCATGATGTAGACCGGTCGGCCGCGCGCGATCTTGGCCAGCGAGATCGCCAGCCACTCGAACACGCCGGTCTTGGACATGATGTTGACGATAATCATCATTCCGGCGAGCAGGAAGATCACGTTGAGGTCGACGTGCTCGCGGAAGGCCACGTGCTGGTGAATCGCGCCCAGCGCCATCAACGCCACCGCGCCGAGTATCGCGGCGATAGTGCGGTGAATTTTTTCGGTAACAATGCCCACGTACGCCAGCACGAAAACCGCGATCGCGACCACGGCCATACCGGTCAGTTCGTCGGGGGCGGCCGTGTTTGCAAAGGTTGCGCTCGCTGTCGCTGTCGTTATCATGATTTTTCCGGGCGTGTTTTAGACAAATAGGACTTTGGATATGAGGTCGAAGCGGTTGACTACGCCGATCAGCCTGCCGGTGTCGTCGGTAACGTAGATTCTTCGCCGCCCTTTCGTAATCATAAGAAACGCGGCCCGCAGTACCGAGTCGGACTCGCCGACCGCGAAGACCTCTTTGAGGTACGCGTCGCCGACGTTCATCTCGCGTTCTTTTTTGAAGTAATCCTCGAACGGCTCGAAGTCGGGAATGAACGCGACGTCCTGGAATTTCATCAGGTAACTCGGCAGCCCCAGCGAGATGACCTCGCGTCCGGTGAATTCGCCGAGAAGTTTGCCGTCCTCGTCGACGACGGCCATGCCGTCGATGCCCTTTTCGGCGAATAGGTCAACCGCGTCTTTGATAGGCATATCCGGCCGCAGTGTCTCGAAACCGCGCTCCATGATGTCGCCGCAGGAGAGGTATTTCTTGACCTCGACGCCGCTGCGCTCGATGATTGCGGCGAATTCGGCGGGGGTTTCGGCGGCGATCAGTTCGTTGCGGTTTTGCTCGTTTATCGTCAGCAGCGCCATCGCCGCCATGCTGTGCAGAAGGAGGGTGTTTTTGCTCGGCGGGGCCAGCATGACGAAGAACAGGCGGGAGGGTTTGCCGTCCCTCGCGCCGAAGTCGATGCCTTGTTTGGAAATGCCTGCCGCCAGGATGAATTCCGAGAGTTCAGGCAAACGCGCATGTGGCACCGCCACGCCCTTTTCGAGCGCGGTGCCGCCCTGTGCTTCGCGCTTGTTGAGCGCGTCGAGCACGGTCTGGCGCAGTCCGTCTTTGCGCTGTTCGTCGATCAAGTCGACGAACTCCTCGATCAGACTCGCCTTGTCGCGGGCCTTGAGGTCGGTGATAATCAGATTCCTGTCTATGAGGCTCGATAGTTTCATCAGTCAACCGTCAAAACGACCTTGCCGCAGTCACGCGTGGGCGTGAAGGTAGCCTGCATGGCCGCTTCGAAGTCCTTGAGCGGAAACTTGTGGGTGATAACCGGCGACGGATCGACGCGGCCGCTGTTGAGGATGTTGGCGACCTGGAACCAGGTGTCGAACATCTTGCGACCGTTGATGCCGATGATGTTGGCGCCCTTGAATACCACGCCGCCGCTCAGGTCGATCCTGGGCACGCCCGCCGGGATGCCGAAGGCGGTGAATGTGCCGCCCTTCTTGACTATCTTCAGGCCCCATTCGATGGCGACCTCCTGGCCGGTCATCTCCAGCACCACGTCGACGCCGTAGCCGTGGGTCTTGTCCATAACGCTCTGAACCACGTCCTCGCGCTGGATGCTGATGGTATAGTCGGCGCCCATTTTCTTGAGGATGTCGATGCGCACATCGTGCTTGCCGACCGCGATTACCGGCGCGGCGCCGAACGCGCGGGCGATTCCGACGGCGAAGGCCGCGATCGGGCCATCGCCGATGATGCAGACCTGCCTGCCGCCGACGTTGCTCTCGGCTACGGTGTACATGGCGTTGCCGAAAGGCTCCTGGATGCTGGCGATCTCGTGGGGCAGGTTCTTGTCGTTTTGCCAGCACACGCTTTCGGGCACAACCACGTATTCGGCGAAGATGCCGTCGCGGTCCACGCCGACGATCTCGAGGTTGTGGCAGATGTGCTGCTTGCCGGTCAGGCACTGCGGGCAGTGTCCGCAGGGGATGTGCGTCTCGAGCGACACGTGGTCGCCGACCTTGACGCGGGTAACCAGCGAGCCGACCTCGGCGATGACGCCGCCGCACTCGTGGCCGAAGATCATCGGGGTCTTGATGCGGCCCTGCGACCACTCGTCCCACGAATAGATGTGCTTGTCGGTGCCGCAGATGCTGCACGCTTTGATTTTGATGAGTACGTCGAGCGGACTCTCGATCCTGGGGATCGGCGCTCTCGTTACGGTCGCGCCCTCGGCGCGTTCGGTCTTCATTACCGCCAGCATGTCGCTTGCCATGGTGCTCTCCTGCCTGGAAAACAAAAGGACTGTTTTTGAATTTGGGAGCGGTAATTATAGACTCGCAAGCCTGTTTGTCAATTGATATTACCCCAAGATCCCGGGCTGAAATTGATTGACACGTCGCCGCGAACCTATATCATACGTAGTTTCAATTTCGGCACACACGCTCTGGAGTACGCGCTTGGAAAAAATAGACTACGAAGAACTCGGATTAAAGGTCGGCATCGAAGTCCACCAGCAGATATTCACCGAGAAAAAGATGTTCTGCAACTGCCCTGCGGGGCGTTACAGCAAAAAATACGACAGCGAGCTCGTCCGCCACATGCGCCCTACGCTCTCCGAACTCGGCGAGTACGACGGCACGGCGCTGATGGAGTTCAAGACCAAAAAGAACGTCCACTACCTGATAAACAAAAAGTCGTCCTGCACCTACGAGATGGACGACACGCCGCCGTTCCCGGTCAACCAGGACGGCCTCGACATATCCATCGAACTCGCGCTGATGCTTAACTGCCAGATCGTAGACGAATTCCACATCATCCGCAAGCAGTACCTCGATGGCAGCATACCCGCCGGATTCCAGCGCACGGGCATCGTCGGCGCAGAGGGCTGGGTCATGGTCGACGGCAAAAAAATCCGCATCATCCAACTCGGCTACGAGGAAGACTCCTGTCGCGAGGTCAAGGACGAAAAACACGAGATTTACTACCTGACCGACCGCCTGAGCATACCGCTGATCGAGATCGTAACCTATCCCGAAATCTACACGCCCGAAGAAGCGGGCCGCGTGCTGTGGCTGCTGCACAAACTCACCCGCTCCACCGGCAAGGTCCGCCGCGGCATCGGCAGCGTCCGCCAGGACGTCAACGTC
>JAUWEX010000145.1 GCA_030607235.1 Planctomycetota bacterium
GGCAGGTCGTTTTGTGCGGCGAACTCGGCGCAGGCCCGCAGCAGCGGCGCGGCAACGGTGTAGGCGGTGTGCGGGCCGGGGCCGCCGCGCAGGCCGCGTTTTTTGAGGCCGTCGATTTTGTACTTTACCCCTGCGAGCGCTTCGTTGGCGAGGTTCTTGTCGAGGCAGATCGTCTCGGCGAATTCGAAGCCTTTGATTGCGCATCTCTCCGGCATTTCGGACGAGGCCAGCGTGGTAACACCCGCGGCGATTGCGTCGGCCAGCGATTTTTGCATCGCGTCGGCCAGCCGCTTGCCCGCGAGGTCGTAGCGGGCCTGCCCGGCCTGGCGCAGCCATTCGGCGAAATCGCCGTGGAACGGGATTTTCTCGCGGTAGAGCAGATGCGTATGGGCGTTGACGAAGCCCGGCGCGATTGCGACTTCGCCGAGGTCGAGCGCGCCGTCGTCGGCGGTGGAGCGGGTGATGTCTTTGATTTTTTTGCCTGCGATTTTTATGGTCGCGTCGGTGAGGATTTTGGCCGCGTCGCAGACGATGTGTTTTGCGCGCAGGATCATCGCGCCACCCACTCGCGCCAGTCCTCGCCGATGTCGCCGCGTTGGCGGTAGCGCTCCATCGTATGGTGGCAGGCGCACTCCGGCGGCGTGGTTTGCCGGGCGATGGCCGTGGCGAGGCGGGCGATGATTTCGGGGAACCGTTCGACCGCCGCGTTGACCCGCTTCATTTCCTCGGGGCTGGCGAGACCTTCGAAGAGCGCACCGGGCCGGAAGTCGCGCTGTGGGCCGACGCCTTCGGCGTGGTTGGTAACGTAGCAGATCGCCGCGTAGCACATCTCGAGTTCTTTGGCGAGGAATACTTCGGGCACGAGCGTCATGCCGACGAGGTCGCCGCCGTATTGCGCGAATTTACGAATTTCGGCGCGCGTCTCGAGGCGGGGGCCCTGGGTGCAGACGTAGGTTGCGTCGTCGTCGTATTGCAGGCCGAGTGCGCCGAGTGTTTCGGATATCGTGCGGCGCAGCGCGGGGCAGAACGTGGGGTGCTGACGGACGAAGCCGATGCCCTTGTTTTCGTAGAAGGTATGAGGCCTGTTTTTTGTCTCGTCGATGAGATCGTCAGGTATTACGAACTGGCCGATTTGAAAATTTGGGTTGATCGCGCCGGGGCCGGACCACGCGATGAGCGTTCGCACATCGAGGTCGCGCAGTGCGTAGACGTTGGCGCGGTAGTTTACGTAGGGCGCGGTGGTTTCGTAGCCGCGCTCGCCGTGCCGCGAGAGGAAGTAGTAGTTGCACTGCGGGCCGGTACAGTGAAAGATCGGCTGCGAGTCGCCGTAGGGCGTGGGGCGCGGCCCGAGGCGTCGGCCGGTTATTTTGTTTTCGCTCATCAGGCGGTACGCTACGCTGCCGCCGATGAAACCGATAGTGGTGTCGGGCATTTTCGCTTCCTTGGAAGTTGCGTGTCGATCTGTGTGGGATTATAGCAGATGCGGGCGAGTTGCAAAAGCGGCGGGGTGGGTGCTGCGAAAAAATAACGACAAAAAACCACTCACGGCTGCGTTTTCGTTTCGCAGTCGGGCGGCCGGAGCGGGGTTTTGCCGTTACGCGCTGGCGGATTCGGACCGGATTTCGCGCGAAATCTGCGGGCCGAGTACCTGTTTGAGGCGGCTCTTGGCGCGGTGCATCTTGTTGCGTACGGTTGCGATGCTGACGCCGAGTATTTCGGCGATTTGTTCGTAAGACATGTTGTCTACGTACTTCAGCATAACGACCGCCCGCCACTCGTCGTTGAGTTCGTTGATCGCGGCCCAGACCTTATTGTTGGATAGGATCGAGGAGGTCTTGGTCGCGCAGGCCTCATTCGCGGCTTCGGCGAGATCTATCGCATCGCCGCAAGTAACAGGCATACGTTTTTGATCGCGCTGCCAGTTGAGACTGGTGTAGAGCGTGATCCGGCAAAGCCAGTTCTTGCATTTGTCGAGATCGCGGATTTCGCTGATGGCGCGGTAAGCCTTCAGGAAGACTTCCTGAACGATGTCCATCGCGTCGCGGCGATTACGCATGTAGTGGCTGGCGACTTTGAATACGAGGTCAGCGTACCTGTCGAAAAGAAGGCCGAATGCTTCCTTGTCGCCTTGTTGCGTACGCTCAACCAGGCTTCTGTCAGAATTATCCATCTCGAAAATATCTCCGTAGCAGATTTAACAAAATATTATGATGCCAAGTAACCGTTTGTTTGCAACTCGTTAGGTGCCTTGGTGTTTGGTTTGGGGCGTGAAATATGCCAACAAAAAAACCAAAACAACCTCCGGTTATTTTGGCAGTCTGCTGTCTGGAAGGGTCGCGCCTATGGAGCCGACGCGTACCCCCCATTTTGGTTATTCAGACCCGTACTTCAAAATCCCGACACTGTCAGGACCGCATTTACAAAATAACCAGAAACACCTTTATTATGTACGCAAGTAGTATACCACACTAACCGATTTTGGTCAAGAAGTGTTCCCCTTTTTCGTCTTGCCCGTTCCGGCGCGCGCCCTTATTGTAACTTTTTGTGTCGCTATGACTTGCGGCCCGCTGGCCTGCCGATTCAATATGGGCCGGGTTATTTCTTGTTTATGATCGCGATGATGGTGTCGGTGAGGTCCATTTTTTGGGAATTATAAAGGACAATACGGGTACTCATTTGTATGTCCTGTGTCACAAGGCTCTTGCCGGAAATCCGATTATCGTCGATTTTGAGCACGAGGTCGTAGCCGTTTTGCTCGGCGTATTTGTCGATGGCCTCGCGGATCATGGAGTAGAGTTCCTGCCGGAAGGCGTTTTCGCGGTTTTGGATCTTGATTTTGGACTGTTCGGCGAATATCTCGGTCTTTGCCATAAGCGCGATGCGTTGCTTGTTGAGTTTGGCGTATTTCTCGGAGCCTTTTTCGAGTTTTTCGACCTCTTCCTGGAGCTTTTGGGCCTCGCGTTTGTATTCCCCGACCTGCGCCATGGCCTGGTCCATCATGTCCTGGAGTTCCTTTTCGCGGGCATCGCGTTCGGCGGATTTTTCAAAGACCTCGGCGATGTTGACGACGCCGATCTTCAGGTTTTTATCCGTACCGGTGTTCTGTGCGAATGAGGGGCCCTGGGAACAAACCGCGACGATCGCTACGGCAAGCACGGCGGCTGCGATCAGGAAAATATATCTGCGCTGCATCGTAATTCTCCGATAATGGTTGGATTTTTCTGCGAGACGGGCGGCGGCCCGTGGTATTGTTACTTTGACGTACCCATAAAGTCCGAAATGTCGTTGTCGGCACCGACCACGTAGAGCATGTCGTCTTCTTCCAGCACGTCGTCGGCGCTGGGGATGTCGTTGATGACTTCCTTGCCTTTTTTCCCTTTGCCGTTGACTTTTTTGATGGCGACGATGTTGATCTTGTACTTGTTGCGCGAGTCGACGTCGATTAGTGTCTTGCCCGCAAAACGGCTCGGCACCGGCACGAGGGCGATGCGGTGGCCCTTGGCCAGTTCGAGCGAGTCTTTGACTTCGGGGTTGATCAATTTGTTCGCCAGGCGCACGGCGCTCTCGTTTTCGGGGCTGATGACCTCGTCCGCGCCGACTTGTTCGAGGATCCTTTTGTGGGTCCAGTCTGCGGCCTTGACTATGACGCGCTTGACGCCGATTTGCTTTAACGTAAAGGTTGTCAATACGTTAGGCTCGAACTTGTCTCCCATGCCTACGATCGCTATGTCGACCTTGTCGATGCCCTGTTCGGTCAGCGCCTTGCTGTCGGTGGTGTCCATGCGCACCGCCAGCGTTACCGATTCCTTGATCTCGTCGATGACATCGGCGTTGATGTCGGCTACGATCACTTCCGCGCCGGATTCGTACAACTTCAGCGCCAGGGTGCGACCAAAGCGCCCCAGCCCAAGAATTGCGAATTTTTTTCCTGCCATGATTTCTCTCAGCCGACCATTACGCGTTCGTCAGGCAATTCGGTTTTGCTGGTCTTCTGTATGATCGCCACGAAGATGGTCAGCGGCCCGATCCTGCCTATAAACATCAAAATCATTATAAGGGCCTTGCCGAAGTCTGTCAATTGCGCCGTAATGCCGGTGCTCAACCCGACCGTGGCGAAGGCGCTGACGGATTCGAACAGGATATCGAGGAACGGCATGTTGAGCGCGCTTTCGGTTACCGAGAGTATCAGCGAGAAGAGCACGATCATAAACACACCCAGTACCGCTATCAAAAACGCCCGGTTGACGATTACTTCGGGGATCGTGCGGCGGTAAGCCTCGACCCTTTTGCGCCCGCGGATTGTGGCCCACAGCGTTAGCGCCAGCACCGCCAGCGTTACCGTCTTTATGCCGCCGCCGGTCGAGCCCGGCGAAGCGCCTATGAACATCAGGATTATCAGGAAGAATTTTGTTGCGTCCTTGAGATCGGCGATCTCAATGGTGTTGAATCCCGCGGTGCGCGCCGTAACCGACTGAAAAAACGCCGCCGCGGCCTGGGCCGTTCCTCCCAGTTCGCCCAGCGTCTTGGGGTTGTTCGCCTCCAGCAGGTAAAACACCCCGAAGCCCAGCACCAGCAGCACAGCCGTG
>JAUWEX010000080.1 GCA_030607235.1 Planctomycetota bacterium
AATCTTTCCGATGCCGGCGTCAAAAACTATCTGCCCGCCGGACGCCATTTCTTCGTTGCCCTGCCAGTAGATGATCTTGAGCGGGATTAGCGCAAACGCCCGCACCGTGCAACACCATGTTGCGAAATCCAGCCTCTCGCCTCCCATCGCAGCAAAGGCCGCCGCCGTTTGTTCCGGTTCGCGGTCCAACATCCCCACCAGCGGCAAAATCACCCGTCCCGAAAAAGGACGCAGGTATCCGGCGGCCCCCGGGATCTGCGCAAAGCCGATGTCGTGGCCGCCGGGCGGCGCGCCGGTCGCGCCGAGGAGGTAGTGCAGGATAAGGATTTTGCGCGTGTTGGGCGGCTCGTTTCCATCTTTGCCGCGGATGCTTTGGTTGGCGGGATCGACGCGATACTCCCGCCCGAAATACTCCAGCGATACGCCGCCTGCGGGGCAGGGCTTCGCCCCGGCCGTCGGCGAGACGGCGTCGATTTCGAGTTCGGCCCAAGCCCGGTCCAGAGCGATTTCGTAACCCGCCTTTTTCCCGCCGGACTCAGGCATTTTGTTCACCGCAGGCGATGCGCCGGGCCTCCTCGTTGCAGCGGACAATCTCGGCTTCGATTTCGCGGCGGTACCTCTCGAACTCCTCGGGCTCGATTTTTCGCGGAACGCGGAACTCCCTGCCGAAATAAATCACCGTCCGCGAAAACGGTTTGGGAATCTGTATCCCGGACCAGTCGCGAGCCTGCCAGCATTTGGAAAGGCCGATCCCTATCGGATAAAGCGGCGCGCCAGTCATCTGCGCCAGGAAAACCGCGCCTTCCTTTAGTTTTTGCTTCGGCCCCTTCGGGCCGTCGGGCGTGATCGTGATGATGTTGCCTTCGCGCGCGATCTTGAGCATCTCCTTTACGCTGCGTGAGCCGCCGCGCGTCGATGAGCCGCGTACGGGTTTGTAGCCGTTGCATTCCACCATCCTCGCGATTAATTCGCCGTCGCGGTGCTGGCTTATCAGGATGTAGATGCCTTTGCGGCGGTAGGTGTGGTAGAGCGGGATGATCTTGCCGTGCCAGAAACAGAATATGGCCGTTTTGTCGCGGTTCGCCATAAAGTAATCCGGCGTTTCACGGTTGACGACCTTGAGGCGCGTCGTGCGCATCAGGCCGTTGACGACCAGCGACGCCAGTCGCGGCAGGACTCGTTTGCGGATGAATTTCGGTAGTTTCAACTGACCTGTGTCCTGATGTTCGTTCGGTGGGGACGGGTATTGTTTTTCATCTTGCCCAGTAACTCGCCGGCATGGTAGGAACTTCGCACGAACGGCCCCGAGGCCACCATTGTAAAGCCCATCTCTTCGGCGGCGCGGCGGTACTGCTCGAATTCCTCCGGCTCGACGAACCGCTCTACCGGCAGGTGCGCCGGAGAGGGCTGGAGGTACTGGCCGATCGTCAGCGCGTCGCAGCCGACCGCGCGAAGGTCCCGAAGCACTGCGAGAATTTCTTCTTTTGTCTCGCCAAGCCCGACCATCAGGCCGGATTTCGTTACGATTTCCGGGTTTATCCGCTTGACATAGCGCAGCAGTTCAAGCGAGCGGGCGTAATCCGCCTCGGGGCGTGCCGTCGGGTAGAGCCGCTCGATCGTTTCTACATTGTGGTTGTAAACTTCGGGCGGGTCGTCGGAGCCGGCGACGACGGCGATGGATTTTTCCTCGCCGAGGAAATCCGGCGTCAGCACCTCGACGCTGGCTTTGCAAGTCTCGTGAACCCGCCTCACGGTTTGCGCGAAATGCCGCGCGCCGCCGTCGGGCAGGTCGTCGCGTGTAACCGAGGTTATGACAACGTGCTTGAGGTTTAGTTTTTTCGTGGCCTGTGCAACTCGTTCGGGCTCGTCGGATTCGACCGGCTCGGGCTTCCCGCCCGGCACCGCGCAGAACCGGCAGCCGCGCGTGCAGACGCCGCCGAGTATCATGAACGTCGCCGTGCCCGCACCGAAACACTCGCCGAGGTTGGGGCACTTGGCGTTGGTGCATACCGTCTGGAGCCGCAGTCCGTCGAGCACTCTTTCCACCGACGCGCAGCGCGGCCCCTGTGGCAGTTGTCGCTTGAGCCAGCGGGGCTTGGATATGCCGCCGTGCTTACGCGGATTTCCCATATAGTTCTTCGCCTTTTTTGATGGCTTCCTGGTTGATCGGTATGAAGCGCTCCTTGCTGCCGCCGAGGAATTTCGGCAGGGCGGCGAAGATGTTTTCGGTGTCGACGAGTTTGCGCGTGGCGTTATACAGGCCCATTACGATCATGTTGGCCAAACGCACGTTGCCCATCTCGTTGGCGAGGTCGGTCGCGGGGACCTCGATTATCTTGACGTCTTTGGGCGGGTCGGTGATTTTGATCAGCGAGGTGTTGACGATAAGCAAGCCGCCGGGCTTGACCATCGATTTGAATTTTTCGTACGAGGGCTGGTTCATCACGATGACGGTGTCGGCTTCGTCCACCATCGGGCTGTCGATTTCGTCGTCGGATACTATCACGTTGCAGTTGGCCGTTCCGCCGCGCATTTCCGGCCCGTAGGACGGGATGTAGGTTACGTGCTTGTCTTCGTACATCATCGTGTAGGCGACGAGTTTGCCGAGGAACATGATGCCCTGGCCGCCGAAGCCCGCGCAGATAATTTTTTCTTTCATTATTTATCTCTCCTGCTTTGCAGTAGGTTTGTGTGCGTTATTTCGCGTCTTTGTCGCGGTAGACGCCGAGCGGGAAGACTTTTTCCATGCTGTCGATGCACCACTTCGTCGCGTCCACAGGCTTCATGCCCCAGTTGGTCGGGCATGTGCAGAGGACTTCGACCATCGAGAAGCCCTTGCCGTCGACCTGGTTTTTGAAGGCCTTGAGGATGGCCTTTTTGGTCTGGCGTATCTTGGCCGGGGTGGCGCTGCTGGTGCGTTCGATGTAGCAGGGTTGGTCGAGCGAACTCAACAACTCGCAGGCCTTGATGGGCGCGCCTTCGTTTTCGAGGCTGCGGCCGTAGGGCGAGGTCTCGGTTTTCTGGCCGATCAGCGTCGTCGGGGCCATCTGCCCGCCGGTCATGCCGTAGATGGCGTTGTTGATGAAGATTGTGGTGATGTTTTCGCCGCGGTTGGCCGCATGGATGATTTCCGAGGTACCGATGGCGGCGAGGTCGCCGTCGCCCTGGTAGGTAAAGACTATACATTCGGGCCGCGCGCGCTTGAGACCGGTGGCCGCGGCGGGTGCCCGGCCGTGGGCGGCTTCGATGCAGTCCACGTCGAAGTATTTATACAGCAGCACCGAGCAGCCCACCGGCGCGACCGCGATGGTGCGGTCCTGAATGTCGAGTTCGTCGAGTACTTCGGCGATGATGCGGTGCACTATGCCGTGGCCGCAGCCCGCGCAGTAGTGCGTTGTAATCGGATACATTGCTTTCGGATGGCTTTTTGTCGTTTGCATCGTTTTCCTCACTGTTACTTTCGCTTTATAGGCGTCATTTCGCCTTGTTAATTGCGACAAATTTTGTTATTCGTTGATTTCCACTTTAACAAGCATTACCTCTCTTCCGCGGCCCATTAGGGTGTGAAACCGATTTGGTGCATCGAAGACGATATGGCTGCCCTGGATGTGCCAATCATACTGCGCCACTTCTTTGCCGTTTACGACTATTGTGTTTTTCTCTCCTTTTTTGGCCATGTAGACGAGGTGTTTGGAGTCGGGGCTGAATACCAGGCTGACGTTTACGAGGGCATCGTATTCTTTCCCTCTCTTTTCGTTGGCAACCATAAGAAGTTTCTTGTTATTTACTGCCACGTATGCAACCTGTTTGGAGTCGGGACTGAAAATCGGATAGCCCAGTACAATGCCGTCGTACTCCGCACCTTCTTTACTGTCCACGACGACTACCTGTTTATCACCGTGCCAGGCCACATATGCGAAGTGCTTGGAATCGGGACTGAAGACCATGCTGGCAACAGATATTATGTTATATTCGGCACCTTTCTTACCGTCTATTATGACCGCGCATTTCTTCCCGTATGCTGCGATGTAGGCTATACGTTTTGAGTCGGGACTGAAAGTGATTGTCTTTTCTGCGATGTCCTCATGTTCGGCTTCTTCCTTGTCGTCTATTACGAGCATCCGTTTTTGCCCGCGGTTGGCGGCGTAAGCGGTGTGTTTTGAGTCGGGACTGAATATAATGCCGGGAGCAGCGAAATTGTCATACTCGGCTTTTTCTTTGCCATCTACGACGACCACGCATTTCCCCTCGCGCATCGCGACATAGGCGCTATGCATGGAGTCGGGACTAAAAATTGGGTTTCCGATCCCGTCGTATTCTGCATCTTTCTGCCCGTCTATGACTACCCGCCATTTCTTCTCGTGTTTCGCGGTGTACGCGACCTGTTTGGAGTCGGGACTGAAAATGAGGGTGCCCGCTCCGATGCCGTCACACTCCATTTCCTCTTTGCCGTCCACGACGGTCAGGTATTTGCCACCCCGTCGGGCAGTATAGGCAATGCGTTCCGAGTCAGGGCTGAAGACAATACTGCCGCCTCCGATTCCATCATATTTCGGTCCGTCCTTTCCGCTCACGCCTACCAGCCATTTCTTCCCACGCCGGGCACCGTAGGCGATGCGCTTCGAGTCGGGACTGAAAATGAGGGTATCCCTTGCGATGCCATCATACTCGGCTTTCTCTTTTCCATCTAAAACTAATATGTCTTTATTCCCTCGTTGGGCTACATAAGCGACGTGTTTGGAGTCAAGGCTGAAAGCCAGATCAGAGACTTTATCATACTCAATCCCATTCTTTCCATTCACGCTAACATACATTTTTTCGCCGCGCTTCGCTATGTAGGCAATGCGACTGGAATCCGGGCTGACGATGCCCGATTCGGCCAAGACCGATGTCGGCATTTCTCCTAAAGAGATCTCGTTAATCTTAATTGCTTCGTTTTGCGCGGCGCCTTCCGGGTCGCCGCATCCTGCGCACAACCATCCGGCTGCCACAACGAGCATAATTGTTAAAAATATTGATCGTGGATTCATCGATCTTCCTCAAATACGATTGTTGACTCTTACGCAAAAAACATCCTTGATAACCCGTGCCGAAGTATCCTGGAGAATCTTTCGGCGTTACTTCTTCGAGATTTCGATGACTTTCTGATAAATCTCCTTGGCCGTCGGGACGACCCCGCCCATCCTGCCGTAGAAGAACACCGGGCAGGAATCTTTGGTCGCCAGGTAAACGTCTTCGACCATCTGCCCCGCGCTCATCTCCACCACGAGGATGCTCTTTGCGTGCTGGGCCGCTTCGCTTATCGCGTCGTAGGGGAAGGGCCACAGGGTGATCGGCCGGATTATGCCGACGCGAACACCTTCGGCGCGCAGTCGGTTGACGGCTTCTTTGCTGTTGCGCGCGCTGGTGCCGTAGGCGACGATGATGTAGTCGGCGTCGTCGATGTCGATTGCTTCGTAGCGCACTTCGTTTTCTTTGATCTTGTCGTATTTGGCCTGGAGTTCTTCGTTCCACGCTTCGAGTTCCGCCTCTTTGAGGAACAGCGAAAGGAGCCACCTGCTCTTGCGGCCTTTGTTGCCCGACAGGGTGTAGTCGGCGGGAGAGAAGGGCACTTCGTTGCCTTCGGGGATTTCCACCGGCTCCATCATCTGCCCCAGCCTTCCGTCGCTGAGCAGCATCACGGGGTTGCGGTATTTTATCGCCAGTTCGAACGCGTCGCGGACCAGTTCCGTACCTTCCTGAACGGTGGATGGCGCGAGGACGATAAGGTGGTAGTCGCCGTGGCCGCCGCCTTTGGTGGCCTGGAAGTAGTCGCACTGTCCCGGGCCTATGTTGCCCAGTCCGGGGCCGCCGCGCACTACGTTGAGGATAACCGCGGGTAGTTGCTGCCCGGCGATGTAGGATATCCCTTCCTGCTTGAGTGAGATGCCCGGGCTGGAAGACGAGGTCATAGCCTTGAAGCCCGCCGCAGCCGAACCCTGCACCATATAGATCGCGGCGATCTCGCTTTCGGACTGAATAAAAACGCCGCCGACCTGCGGCATCCTGCGCGACATGTAGGCGGTGAACTCGTTTTGCGGGGTTATCGGATAGCCGTAGTAGTGCCTGCAGCCCGCCTGTATCGCGGCCTCGGCCATCGCTTCGTTTCCTGTCATTAGTTGTTTCATATTGCTTCGTCCTGTATTAGATTCTCGGAAATATC
>JAUWEX010000346.1 GCA_030607235.1 Planctomycetota bacterium
GACGTGATTATTCACTGCGCGGCGATGAACGAGGTATTCTGCACGCAAGAGCCTGAAAAGGCGTTGCTCGTCAACGGCTACGGCCCGCGCAACATGCTGGCCGAGGCAGTCGAGGCGGGCGTCGGGCGATTCATCTATTTCTCGACGTTCCACGTCTACGGCAAGCCCACCAGCGCGGTAATCTCCGAAGAAACGCTGCCCCGCCCCACTCACGACTACGCGATAACCCACCGCGTGGCGGAGATGTATTGCGAGCAGTTCATGGAACGCCACCCCATCCGCTGTATCGTGCCGCGGTTCGCCAACGGCTACGGCGCGGCGCTGCACAAGGCGGTCAGGCGCTGGACGCTGGTGCACAACGATTTCTGCAAGCGCGCCCACGAGGAAGGCCGGATCGTGCTGAAATCCAAGGGCACGCAAAAGCGCGACTTCGTTGCGATGAGCGATATCATGCAGGCGGTGGCGCTGTTCACCGAGGCGCCCGACGAAAAATTCGAGCACATGATCTACAACGTGGGCGGCGAAAACCCGGTCTCTATCCGCGACGTGGCCGACCTCGTTGCGGAGGTCTACGAAAAACGCTACAGCAAGCCGCTCAAAATCGAATACGCGCCAAACGTCCTGCCGGCGGATATCGCGATCGATTTCGAGTTCAACATCGACCGGCTTAAGGCGCTGGGATACGCGCCAAAGGCCGACATGCGCGAGGAAGTCGACAAAATCTTCCAACTGCTGGACTCGTAATTATCGTTTGCTTATTTTAATTATCTCGCAAATTTGACTAGCAAAAATATGCGTGATATAATATCAATTCGCCACAAGATTAAGGGCGCATACATTGGCACATAGGCCCAGCACTTATATTGGAGGCCGCATATGGCGGTAAAAAAAATTACAGACCCAAATGTTATCGAGAATATCCGTAAAAATTACGAAGAGAAAATCGATAACAAGACGATCCTCGAAAGCAAACCGCTGCTTTGTGTGCTCAGTATCAACAGCGTTTGCAACCTCAAGTGCAAGCACTGTCCGAGCTCGTCCAAGCCCTACGCGCGCATCAGTTCGCGCCCAGAGATCAACATGGAAGTCTTTCCGGTGCTCGAGCGCGAAGTCTTCCCGGCTCTGTACGGCCTGATGTTCAGCGGCACACTGGGCGAACCGACGATAGCGAAAAACTTCCGCGAGATTTTGCGTATCTCGATGAAATACGACTTCTTCCTCGAACTGGCCACGCACGGCCACAACCTGCGCGGCGAGATTCTGGACCTCCTGCTTGAGAAACACGCGCGCATCAGGCTTTCGTTCGAGGGCGCACATCCCAAAATGTACGAGTCGGTACGCGGCGTACCGCTGGCGCATCTCCTAAAGAACCTCGACAACGCGGTCAAACTCAAACAGCAGCGCAACAGCGAGATGGAGTTCATTTTCAACTACACCGCATGGTACGACAACATCCGCGAATTCCCCGACTTCGTCGATCTCGCTGCGAAATACGGCAGCACCAAGGTCGCAATGCACCACCTCAACCCCGAGTCGGAAAGCCAGCGCTACCAATCGCTGATTTACCACCAGAGCCTCCTCAACGACATGATGGACGAGGCCGGGGTCCGGGCGGACAGGCACGGCATCGAGTTATTCGGCGTGGACAAATTCCCCGACCCGAACATCCCGCTTAAAGACCAGTACGCCAACCTGCGGCAGACCCCGCGCGAGATCATCGAATTCAAGCGCATCCAGCACCGCAAGGTACTGCGCGAAAAACTCGGGCGCGAACCTGAAGAACAGGATTTCATCGACCACAGCAAGGCCATAAGGTGCCACTTCCCGTGGGAGATGGTTGCGATAGTAGAAAACGGCAACATGCGTCCGTGCTGCTGGACCTCGCGCGACCTCGGCTATATCCCCAAGCAGGGCTTCGAAGCCATCTGGAACTCCAAGACCTACCAGAAACTGCGAGCGACGATCAACACCAACAAGCCGCCGGTGTTCTGCAAGGGCTGCATGTTCCTCGCGACGAATATGCAGCAGCAACTCGCCGGCCGCCTAGGGCATATCGACGGCGAACTGATCGCGAAAACGCCCCTAACGCGCTTTTTCTACATCAAGGCCCACAC
>JAUWEX010000408.1 GCA_030607235.1 Planctomycetota bacterium
GTCCATGTAGGGAATGTAGACGCGGATGTTTTTGCTCAGGCCCATGTTGCGGTCTTCGTTGGCGCGGGCCTTTCTGACCTGTTCCTGTTCCTTCACGTTTTTGAGCGAGTCGAGGAATGCCTCGCAGCGTGTGATCGCGCCGACGTCGGCGCTGTGTTCGTCGACTTCGATCGTGAGATAAGGCTTGTTGCCGAGTTCGCGCCCGAAAAACTTCGAGATGAACGAATCCGGCCCGCAGCCGAAATTAGTGATGTAAATCGCGTTGAGGCGCTTGTCCTCGCTGATAAAGCGCGACGCGGAAAGTATCTTCTGGCCGTATTTCCAGAACATGTGCGGGAAATTGTCGGCGGTGTGGTCGATGTCTTCGGGAAGGAAGTCTATCGGTATCGCCAGGCAGCCCAGGTCGCGCAGTTTTTCCGGCAGGTTGAGGTTGAGCCTCTGGTCGCAGCCGTTGTATGGCCGCGAGACGATAACCAGCGCCGTGCCATCGGGCGGGAGTGCTTTGAGAATCTCGCGCCCGCGTGCTTCGGCGGCGGATTTGAATTTTTCCTGTGCATCAAAGGCAATCTTCAGGGCGAGGTTGATTTCAGGCCGCGAGCAGCCGAGTTCCTGCGCCATTTTTCCGTACGAGCGCTCAATTTCCGCGCGGCCCAGTTCCATGTGGATAATCGGTTGTAGGATTTTGATCCCGCGGCGTTTCAGGCCGAGCGCGGCGTCGATGATATAAGGAATGGACTGAATATACGGGCACGCGAACGAGTGGACGATCTCGTCGCAGGGCTGATCCATATTTACGATGCTGGGCATGAACACGTAGTCGACTTTTTTCGTCTCGATCAGGTTGATAACGTGCCCGTGGCCGACCTTGATGGGGAAGCACGTTTCGCTGGCCACGTTTTCGACGCCGTCGTCGATGATCGTTTTGTTGGTCGGGTCGCTGAGCACGACATCGAAGCCGAGTTCGGTGAACAAGGCCTTCCAGAAGGGATAGAGGTCGAAAAACAGCGCGGTGCGCGGGATCCCGACGGTTACGCCCCTGGGATTGTCGGGTTTGTCCTTGGCGTAACTCGTCATCAGCATCTCTTCGCGCTCGTCGAAAAGGCGCGGGATCGCGGCGCCTTTGGTGTGTTGCGATTCTTCGTCGAACATCCCGCAGCGGCTGCCGTAATGCAGGGGCCGTTCGTTTTCGATCGTAACCCGGCGGATTTCGCAGTGGTTGGAGCACTTCTTGCACTCGAAGGCGTCCATCTTGTATTTTCTATCGGTCAGATCAAAGCCGACGAATCGCGAAACCCGCTCGTTTTCGGGTCGAGCGGCCATCTCTTCGCGCGCGACGATCGCCGCGCCGTACGCCCCCATCAAGTCGTGGTGCGGCGGGACGATTATCTCGCAGCCGGTAATCTGTTCGAAGGCCGCCTTGACTCCCCGGTTGTAGGCGGTGCCGCCCTGGAAGAAAATTTTCTTGCCGATCTTGCGGTCTTCGACCACGCGGTTGATATAGTTGAAAACGATCGAGTAGCACAGCCCCGCGATCAGATTGTCTTTGGCCGCGCCCTTTTGCTGGTGGTGATTGAGGTCGGATTCCATAAAGACCGTGCAGCGCTCACCGAGGTGGACGGGCTGCCGGG
>JAUWEX010000215.1 GCA_030607235.1 Planctomycetota bacterium
TCGCCGAAGGGCGACAGACAGCGAGCGGGTTTTGGAGTGTGTGCTTTCTCCTCACTTGGGTGCAGGCCCTGCCTGCTTGAGCAGTTCCCGCGGCAGGCAAATCTCGCCGAGATGGAGTTGGCCGACGAATTTCTTTGCGGCGGGATTTTCAAAACCGGTCTTTGGCAGTCCCAGCGTAACCGTGTGCGCCGCGACAATCGCGCAGCCCAGCGGCGTGCCCGCGTCGCAGTCCAGTCCCGAAGGCGCGTCCACGGCGACGACGAATTTCCGCGCGGCGTTGACGATCTCTATCGCCGCGTCGAACGGCGCGCGCACCGTGCCTTTCAGCCCCGTCCCCAGCAGTGCGTCCAGCACCATTTCCGACTCGCCCAGCGCCTCTCGCATGTTCGCGAAATCAGAGCCGATTTCCTCGATGTCAATCTTCATCTTTGCGAGGATCGCGCCGTTGAGCGCAGGCTCTGTCCCGGCGGGAATTTCGGCCAGCGCGTCGAGGTACATCACGCGCACCGGGATTTCGTGGTTGTGCAGATGTCTCGCCACGACCATGCCGTCGCCGCCGTTGTTGCCCTTGCCGCAAAGGATCAGCACCGGCGAGCGCAAGCCCTTTCGCCGGTAGAGTCGCTCGACGATTTCGGTGATGGAACGCCCGGCGTTCTCCATCAGAATCTCACCCGGGATGCCGTAGTCTTCTATCGCGGCGCGGTCGATCTCGCGCATTTGCGCGCTTGTTACCGCGCGGCAATTTTTTCCGTCGATAATCATGCTTATCTCATCAGGTGGACGAAAACGCTGTCGGCGACGGGGAACCCCTTGTCGGTAAGGTGGATGTTTTCGTCGGAGTCCGCAAGATAACCTTCGTCTATCAATTTTCTGAAATCGTCGTTAACCAGCGCGTCAAAATAAAAACCGGTTTTTTGGCGGAAGTCCGCCTTGTCGACGCCTTGGCGCGTGCGCAGCCGCAGGAAAGCCGTCTCGCGCGCGCTGTCTTCGGGTTCGAGATTTTCGCGCAGGATCACTGCGTGGCCTCGCTCGTGCATGAGTTTTACGTATTCCCCGACGGGGCGCGCGTTGGTTCGGCGCACGCCGTCGGCGAAGGCAAACGCGCCCGCGCCCACGGCCCGCGTCGTGTCGTTACGCCAGTACAACAGATTGTGGCGGCATTGGCGACCGGGTCTTGCGAAGTTGGAAATTTCGTAATGCTCGTATCCGTGCTCCGGCAAAAAGCGCAGCGCTGCGGCGTACATTTCGGCTTCGATGTCGGTGCTCAGTTTTTCGATATCGCCCGCCTCGGCCATTCGCACCAGCGGGGTGTCCTTCTCGTAAATCAGGCAGTAGGTCGAGACGTGTTCGGGCGCGAGTCGCACACATTTGCCCAGGTCTTCGAGCCACATCTCGACGGTCTGTTCGGGAACGGCGAAGATGAGGTCCAGCGAGACGTTGTCAAAGCCATGTTTGCGGGCGGATTCTACGGCGCGGTACACATCGGCGGACGTGTGCGCGCGGCCAAGCGTTTTGAGAAAGAAGTCATCGAGTGACTGTGCGCCGAGGCTGAGGCGGTTGACGCCGGATTCGCGCAGCAGTGATAATTTTTCGTCGTCGATCGTGCCGGGGTTGGCCTCGATGGTGAATTCGCTCGTCAGCGATATGTCGATACGCTTGATCGCCCGCATCAGCCGTTCCATCTGTGCGACGCCGAGGCTGGTTGGCGTGCCGCCGCCGACGAATATGGTGTCGGGCCTGAACCTGTCGGGCAGGGCGGCGAGTTCGATTTCCAACGCCTCCAGATACTCGTTTGCGTCGTCAGGGGTTGCGACGACGGAGTTGAAATCGCACTACAAGCACTTGCTCAGGCAAAAGGGTATGTGCACGTACAATCCCGTTTGATTCGTTTTCGCCATAATCCCTCAAAAAAACGGCCGATGAAAATTCCCAGGAAATACAACCCAAATTTCTTGACATAAAGTAGATGTTGTGTTTTATTTCCCTCCCTACTACCATTTTATGTCAGGATAATTCCAATATGTCAATAAGGAGACAAGATTAATGGAGCGAACTCTCATTATTCTAAAACCCGACAGCGTCCAGAAAAGGTTAATCGGCCGCATAATCTCCCGCTTTGAGCGGAAAGGCCTCAAAATTATCGGCCTGAAAATGATGAAGGCCGACGAAGCGCTGGCGAAGAATCTTTATTCCGTTCACGAAGGCAAACCCTTCTACGGAAAACTTATCAAATTCATCACCTCCGCTCCGATCGTCGTAATGGCGCTCGAAGGCATCAAGGCGATATCGATCGCGCGCAGGTTGATGGGCAAGACCTTCGGCAGCGAAGCCGAACCCGGCACGATTCGCGGCGACTTCGCCGTGAGCAACAGTTTCAACGCCGTCCACGGCTCCGACAGCCCCCAGAGCGTGGCGCGCGAACTCCCGCTGTTCTTCAAGCCCGAAGAACTTGTCGAATGGGAGCCTGCGGACATCAAGTGGGTGTATGATTTTTCCGGCGGAACCCCGGAGTAGTATTTACTTTTCCAGCGGCGGAGTTTAGTAACAGAGGTCAGCCACAATGATTTTTCAGCCGTTTTTCGAACCCAGGTCGGTAGTGGTAGTCGGCGCGTCCCGCAAAAAGGGCAGCGCCGGGTACCAGTTACTGAAAAACGTAGTTACCGGCGGGTACAAAGGAAACGTCTACCCGGTTAACCCCAGGGCAGACGAGATGCAGGGTCTAAAGACCTATCGCGGCATTTCGGACTTGCCCGAACTCAAGGGCGACGCGCTTGCCGTGTACGTAATTCCGGCGCCCTTCATCGCTCCCACCATCAAGGAATGCGCCCGGAAGGGCATCAAATCCATAATCATCATCAGCGCCGGTTTCAAAGAAGCCGGACCCGACGGCGCGAAACTCGAGGCCGAGTTGCTCGCCGAATTGAAAAAATACGGCGTGCGCGCGATGGGCCCCAACTGCGTGGGCGTGGTCATGCCCGGGATCAACCTCAACGCGACCTTCATCGGCGGCAGCACAATGCCGCGTACCGGCTCGATCGCGTTCTTCTCGCAGTCCGGCGCGCTATGCGCGGCGGTGCTGGACTGGGCGATTTCCGAGGGCATCGGATTCTCGCGTTTTTTCAGCCTCGGCAACAACGCCGACCTCAACGAGGCCGACGTGCTCGAGGCGCTGGCCGAAGACCCCGACACCAGGGTCATCCTGGGCTACATCGAAGGGATCAAAGAAGGGCGCAGGTTCCTCGAAACGGCCAGGCGCATTTCAAAAATCAAACCCATCATCGCGATTAAATCCGGCGGCACCCAGAGCGGCGCCAGGGCCGCCTCGTCGCACACCGGCAGCCTCGCCGGCAGCGCCAGGGCCTTCGACGCGGTGTTTGCGCAGAGCGGGCTGATACGCGCGACCACCGTCGAGGAGATGTTCGATCTCGGCGTCGCCTTCGCCCAGCAGCCCGTGCCCAAAGGCAACGGCCTGGCGATCGTAAC
>JAUWEX010000258.1 GCA_030607235.1 Planctomycetota bacterium
AACGTCGTCGAGGACATCTGCTGGGCGCGGACCGTGCAGCAGATGGGATACAGCATCGTCTACGAGCCGGAAGCGCCGATGATCCACTACCACGACGAAGGCCTGAAGCGCTACTGCCGACGCAGCCGTACCGAGGGCTACGGCCTGATGTACACCGGCATTTATCCCAATCCGCTCAAGGCGTTGATCGGCGGATTTGTCAGGGACAACATCGCCGATTTCCTATTTCTTCTACCGCGCCCCAAATACTGGCGCTGGCTGTTTTACGCGCCTTTCTGGAACGCCGCGCGAAATTTCGGCCTCTACGCGGGCGTGAAGATGTTCAGAAAAGACGGCAGAAAGCCGATGTTTGAACTCACCGGAAACAAACTCTGGGGCGATTAGCACCTTCTCCCCTCTTATGCGTTCATATTCTATATCGCATTGCCGTATCAAGATACGAACACTCGGAGAAAAACATGAAGACAGTTCTTCTGTGCGGGGGCAAGGGAACGAGGCTGCGCGAAAAGACCGAAAGCATCCCCAAGCCGCTGGTCGAAATCGGCGGTTATCCGATCCTGTGGCACATCATGAAAATGTACTCCCATCACGGCTTCCACGATTTCGTCCTGTGCCTGGGATACCTTTCCGACCGAATCAAGGACTACTTCGTCGACCTCGCTTCGTACAAAACCAGGGACTTCCAACTCGAAACCAACGCCGGCGGCGACCCTAAAATCACGCCGCTCAGCGCCGCGCGCGACGACTGGAACATCATCTTCGCCGAGACCGGCGAGGAGACCATGACCGGCGGCAGGATCAGGCGCATCGAAAAATACATCGACGACGACCTGTTTTTCGTAACCTACGGCGACGGCGTATCCGACATCGACGTCAACGAACTGCTCAAGTTCCACAAATCCCACGGACGCATGGCCACGGTAACCGTTACGCTGCCGCGCACCAGTTTTGGAATGCTCAACATCACCGACGACAACGTCGTTACCGGCTTCCGGGAAAAGCCCAAGATCGAATCGTTCGTGAACTGCGGCTTCTTCGTCTTCAACCGCAAAATTTTCGACTACATGAGCGGCGACGAAAGCGTCCTCGAGCGCGACGTCCTGCCCAAAATCGCCGAGGAAGGGCAGTTAATGGCTTACCGGCATCGGGGCTTCTGGGACTGTATGGACACCTACAAAGACAACGTAACCCTCAACGAACAGTGGGCCAAAGGCACCGCACCGTGGAAATTGTGGTCCGAATAACTTTACAAAAATAGAGAGCGAACAATGGCCGAAAATTCATTCTGGCGCAACAGAAACGTATTCGTAACGGGCGCGACCGGGCTGCTCGGCTCGTGGCTCGTCGACGACCTCATCGAGCGCGGCGCCAACGTCGTGGCGCTTATCCGCGACAACGTAACGAAATCGCTGTTGTTCAAATCGGGCAACATCGACCGGATAACCTCGATTCGCGGCTGCCTCGAAGACTACTTCACGATTGAGCGCACGCTCAACGAGTACGAAATCGACTCGATCTTCCACCTCGGCGCCCAAACCATCGTCGGCACGGCCAACCGCTCGCCGCTGCCCACTTTCGAGGCCAATATCAGGGGCACGTGGAACGTGATGGAAGCCGCGCGTGTC
This sequence comes from Planctomycetota bacterium, assembly GCA_030607235.1. Classification (GTDB taxonomy): domain Bacteria; phylum Planctomycetota; class B129-G9; order B129-G9; family B129-G9; genus JAUWEX01. The sequence goes on from JAUWEX010000258.1 coordinate 1,626, forward strand.
AGCAAACTCGTCAAGCGCATCATCGTCGCGTCCTCCGACAAGGCCTATGGCACGCAAAAGGCGCTGCCATACAAAGAAGACGCGCCGCTCATCGGCCGCCACCCGTACGACTGCTCGAAATCCTGCACCGACCTCATTTCGCAGGCGTACGCCAACACCTACAACATGCCCATCGCTATCACGCGCTGCGGCAACCTCTACGGCGGCGGCGACCTGAATTTCAACCGCATAGTGCCCGGCACCATCCGGTCGATATACGAAGGCGAAGCGCCGATCATCCGCAGCGACGGAACCTTCATCCGCGATTACTTCTACGTCAAGGATGCGGTCATGGCCTACATCGCGCTGAGCGAGATGCTGGGCGAGGAAGGCGGCGGCAAGGTCGCCAACGGCGAGGCGTTTAACTTCTCGCCGGAGATCCGCATAACGGTGCTGGAGTTGGTCGAACTACTCCTGAAACTGATGAAGTCCGACCTCAAGCCCCTTATCCTCAACGAAGTCAAGGGCGAGATCAAAAACCAATACCTCGACAGTACCAAGGCCAAAACGATGCTCGGCTGGAAGACACAGTGGACATTTGAAGAGAGCCTGCTCGAGACCATCGAGTGGTACGTCGATTTTTTCAAGGGAGGCAACAAATGATAGAAGGCGTCGCAATCAAACAACTGCGCCAGATACCCGATCACCGCGGCAAAATCGGACACATGCTGCGCATCGACGACGAAATTTTCGAGCAGTTCGGCGAGGTTTATTTTTCGCACTGCTACCCCGGTATCGTCAAGGGGTGGCACTACCACAAAATCCAGACCGACAACATCACCGTGGTTCACGGCATGATGAAAATCGTCCTCTACGACATGCGCAAAGACTCGCCGACCCACGGCGAGGTCAACGAGTATTACACCGGCTGGGACAAACCTATCCTCGTCAAGATACCGCCCGGCGTGGTGCACGGATTCAGCGCCGTAGGCATAACCACCGCCATCGCGGTAAACTGCTGCACGCACGCCTACGACTACGACGATCCCGACGAGTACCGCATCGACCCGTACGATAACGATATCCCCTACGACTGGACGATCAAGAATGGATAAACCGCTCAACGTTCTGGTTACCGGTGCATCGGGCTACCTGGGCGGCAACATCTCGCAATTCCTCTTCGACCGGGGCCACAAGGTCAGGATCACCGACCTGCACATGCACGAGGAACTGGCGGAATGGGCCTCGCAGTTCGACCTGCGATACGCCGATGTCCTGAAGCCGGGGCAACTCAAGGGCATCTGCGACGGAATCGACGTGATT
>JAUWEX010000058.1 GCA_030607235.1 Planctomycetota bacterium
GCTGATGGCGGTGTTGAACTTGAATCCGTCGATGCGTTCGGTAACTTTTTTGACCATCTTGTGCGTTTCGCGCAGGACCTTGTCGTCGGCCTTCTCCGCGAAACCCTCCAGCGCGGTCAGCGCGTCCCAGCCCCGCTTGAGGAAACGGTAGCAGCCCTCGATGCCCGCCTCGTTCCAGATTGTGTCGACCTCCGGCGGCCCCATGAACATCTCGTACATCCGCAGGCTGTCGGTGCCGTATTTTCGCGTCATCTCATCGGGCGAGACCACGTTGCCCTTGGATTTGCTCATCTTGTGGGCCTTGAAGAGATTGCGTATCAGGTCGGCGGTCATTATGAAATGCTCGCTTGTCTCGCCGAGTTGCTTCGCCTGCCGCAAAACCGCCATCACGCCCTGCCCGTCGTCGGGGTTCTCGCGCAGTTTCGCCACGGCCCGGCGCAGGATGTCGGTCTCGGCCTGCGGCATCATCCCGGAGTGCGTCCCGACGACGCTTTCGATCTTGTCGATCGCCGCCGCCGAACGATCCGGCTCCTTGCAGACCATGCCCTGCGCGAAGAGGCACCTGAAAGGCTCGTCGCATTTCGTTACGCCGATGTCGAAAAGGAACTTCTGCCAGAAGCGCGCGTAGAGCAGGTGCAGGATCGCGTGCTCGATGCCGCCGATGTACATGTCTATCGGCAGCCACTTGTCTATCAAGTTGCGGGCGGCGAACTCATCGGAATTTTTCGGATCGAGATAGCGCATCCAGTACCAGCACGACCCCGCCCAGTTGGGCATGGTGTTGGTTTCGCGTTTTGCGGGCTTGCCGCACTTCGGGCAGGTCGTGTTGACCCAGTCGGCGGCCTTGGCCAGTGGACTCTCGCCTGTAGCGGCCGGTTTGAAGTCGTCCAGGTCCGGCAGTGTCAGCGGCAACTCGCTCTCCGGCAGCGGCACCTCGCCGCACTCGTCGCACAGCACCAGCGGAATCGGCTCGCCCCAGTACCTCTGCCGCGAAAAGACCCAGTCGCGCATTTTGTAATTCACGGTCGCCTTCGCCAGGCCTTTTTCGGCCAGTTTTTCGACGATGGCCTTTTTGAATTCCTCGGCGGGCATACCGTCGTATTCGCCGGAGTTCAGCATCGTGCCTTCGGCGACGTGGGCTTCGAGCAGGTCGCCGTTTTCGTCCTTTTTCGCGTCCGTGCTCGATATGACCTCGATGACGGGAATGTCGTATTTGCGGGCGAAGGCGAAGTCGCGCTCGTCGTGCGCCGGCACCGCCATGATTACGCCCGTGCCGTAGGTCATCAGTACGTAGTCGGCGATCCAGACGGGAGTCTTCTCGCCGTTGACCGGATTGACGGCGTAGGCGCCGGTGTCGACGCCGGTCTTTTCCACGGCGGCGGTCCGGTCGATTTCTTTTTCGTTGCGCGCCCACTCGATATATTTCTGCAACTTCTCTTTTTTGTCGGGATGGGCGATTTCCATCACGAGCGGGTGCTCCGGCGCCATGACCATGAAGGTCGCGCCATAGAGGGTGTCGGGGCGCGTGGTAAAAATCGTCTGGTCGAACTCCTTCGCCCCGTCGTGCGAACAAAGTTTGAAGACCACGTCGGCGCCTTCCGAGCGTCCGATCCAGTTGCGCTGCTGCACCTTGATCTTCTCGTCCCAGTCGAGTTTGTCCAGGTCGAAAAGCAGCCGGTCGGCGTAGTCGGTTATCCGCAGCATCCACTGCATCACGTCCTTCTTGCCGGTCGGCTCGCCGCAGCGCTCGCAGCACCCCGCGACGACCTCTTCGTTGGCCAGTACCGTTTTGCAGGCCGGGCACCAGTTCATCGACATCGCCTGCCGGTACGCCAGACCCTTTTTGTGCATCCGCAGGAATATCCACTGCGTCCAGCGGTAATACTCCGGGTCGGTCGTGGTAACCTCGCGCGACCAGTCGTACATCGCGCCGATCTCCAACATCTGCCGCTTCATGCTGGCGATGTTTTTGGGCGTGTTTTCTTTGGGGTGAATGCCCTTTTTGACCGCGTCCTGCTCCGTCGGCAGGCCGAAGGCGTCCCATCCGGTCGGGTGCAGCACCTCGTAGCCCTGCATCTGCTTGTAGCGCGACCACACGTCGCTTATTACGTAGGGCTTCCAGTGGCCCACGTGCAGGGCGCTGCCGCTGGGATAGGGAAACATGTCCAGGCAATAGTATTTGGGCTTTTCGGAATTGACATCGCAGAGGTGCGCGCCGCTTTCCTGCCAGGCCCTGCGAACGCGAGGCTCGTATTCGCTGAAATTGAACTCTTTTTTCATAGTCTCTCCGGTAGCACGGGGGCGATTCCATAACAACGCGGTAATTTTATATGATAACGCCCCTTCATGCAACACGCCAATGTCTTATTCGCCCGAAAGGGACACATCCCTTCGCGTTGTCCTAATTTCTAAACGCTTCAATTACAAGGACAGTAATCATTGTATAAAAGCCCTTCGCCCCGCGAAGGAGGAAGTGTCCCTTTCAGCCCACAAGATTTGCCAGTGGGTGGCAGCGAAGCGCTTCTGTCGCCGAAAGGCGACAGACAGCAAGCGGATCTTGTAATAGGTGCTTTCTCCTCGCTTGCCTCCAGGCGTTGCCTGGCCCGGCGATTTTGATTGACTTATCGGGCGGGCTTGAATAGCATACGCCCCGAACTATACCGTTTCCATCGAACAAATTAACCGAGAGACACTATGCCGGTAAAATGCGTGCTCGGCATGCAGTGGGGCGACGAAGGCAAAGGCGGCATCATCGACGCAAGCGCCGCGCAGGCCGACCTCGTCGTGCGCTGTCAGGGCGGCGCCAACGCGGGCCACACCGTAATCGTCGGCGCAAAAAAACACAAGTTCCACCTTCTGCCGTGCGGAATACTGCGCGAAGGCGTCAAAAACCTCATCGGCCACGGCGTCGTGATCGACCTCGACGAACTCGCCGAAGAAATCGCCGCGCTACGCGCCAACGGAGTCGACCCCGCGGGGCGGCTGTTCATCAGCAACCGCGCGCACATCCTGTTTCCGTTCCACAAAAAACTCGACGGCCTGGCCGAGAAGATGCTCGACGAAGACAGGCGCGGCACCAGCGGCCGCGGCATCTCGCCGTGCTACGCCGACAAGGTTACCTACATGGGTCTGCGCATCGCCGATCTGTACGAGCCGGAGTATTTCGCAAGACACTCGAAAAAAACCTGCGCGTCAAGAACATTCTCCTGCGCGAGGTCCTCGGCGAAGAAGCCGACCTGGACGCGCTCGTCGAGGCCTGCGCCCGGCACGCCCGCGAGATCAAGCCCTACGTCGTCGATGGCATCGAAATGATACACAAGGCGCTCGACGACGGACTGCGCATACTCGTCGAAGGCGCACAGGGCACGCTGCTGGACGTGGATTACGGAACCTATCCCTACGTCTCGGCCTCCAACGCCTCGGCCCACGGTATCGCCACCGGCAGCGGCATTCCCGGCCGCCGCATCGACGAAATCGCCGGGGTCGTCAAGGCCTACTGCACCCGCGTTGGCGCCGAGACCGGGCCGTTCCCCACCATCAACCACGGCGAAGCCGGCGAATTCATCCGCAAGCGCGGCAAGGAATACGGCACCACCACCGGCAGACCGCGCCAGTGCGGCTGGCTTGACCTCGTGGCGACGCGCTACTCCGCCCGCATCAACGAGATCGACTACATCGTAATGACCCTGCTCGACGTGCTCGACGCCTTCGCCGAACTCAAGGTCTGCGTCGACTACGAAATCGACGGCCAGTTGCTGGGGCGCTTCCCCGCGTCCTGCCCCGAACTGATGCGCTGCAAGCCGGTTTACAGGGAAATGCCCGGCTGGAACACCGATATTACGGGCATCCGTCGCTGGGAAGACCTGCCGCTCAAGGCCCGCGAGTATGTCGAATTCATCGAACGCTTCGTCGGCGCGCCCGTCAAGGTCATCAGCGTCGGCCCCGAGCGCGAGCAGAAAATTTACCGCTGAGGTTGCATGGATATCCCCCGCCACATAGCGATAATAATGGACGGCAACGGGCGCTGGGCCGTGGAGCGTGGCCTGATGCGCAACCGCGGCCACCGGCAGGGGGTCAAGACGGTGCGCGAGATTACGCGCGAGTGCTCGAAACTGGGCGTGAAGTGGCTGACGCTGTACGCCTTCTCGACCGAAAACCGGCAGCGGCCCAAACTCGAAGTCAATTTTCTGATGCGACTCCTGCAGCGTTTCCTGGTGGTCGAGCGCGAAGAGATGATGGCCAACAACATCCGCTTCCGCGCAGTCGGCCGCATCTCCGAATTACCCCCGGCCGTGCGCAAAGAGATAGCGCGCACCACCGAGATGACCGCCGCCCACGACGGCCTCACCCTGTGCCTGGCGCTGAATTACGGCGGGCGACAGGAGATTGCCGACGCGGTACGAAAACTCGCCGCGCGAATCGCCGACGGCGAGGCCGACCCCGGCGCGATCGACGAAGAAACGCTGGCTTCATACCTGTACGACCCCGAAATGCCCGACCCCGATCTTGTCATCCGTACTTCCGGCGAGATGCGCGTGAGCAATTTTCTGCTCTGGCAAATTTCCTACTCCGAATTTTTCATCACGCCGGTGCTCTGGCCCGACTTCGGCCCAAAAGACCTCCACGAGGCCATCCGCGAATACTCTCGGCGCGAGAGGCGCTTCGGCGGTGTAACCGCAGGCGCGAAACCCAAAACAAAAAAAACGAAACGATGAAACAACTCCACCAAAGAATCCTGACAGGCGGCATACTATTGCTCTCGTGCGTGGGATTGTTCTACCTGGACTTCGTCCTCGGGGTGTTTTACTGCTACTACGCGCTCGCCGCCCTTCTCATCGCGTTGGCGCTGTACGAATTTTACAGGCTGACCGAAGCGCGCGGAATCTTCCCGCACAAATACCTGGGCGTGTTCTGCGGAACCGTCCTGGCCGTCAGCAGCAAGGAACTCTGGGCCGAACTCTTCGGCCTCGAACCCCAGGCCGCGCGGGCCGTAGCCACCGCCGTGGCCCTGCTTGCGGTCAGCGCCCTGATTATCGGAGTGTTCGTCCAGCAGATCCTCAAGCGTTGCCGCAACGACGCCTTCGTCGACATCGCCGCGACCTTCTTCGGCCTGATGTACATTGCGTTTCTGGGCAGTTTCCTCGTCAAGATCCGCCACCTCTACGACGGCAGCGGTGGCGATTTCGAACTGCGCAACTACCTGTTTGTGCTGCTGTTTGTGCTGGGCTGCAAGGGCGGCGACATCGCGGCGTATCTGTTCGGAAGAAAATACGGCAGGCACTGCCTCATCCGCGAAATCAGCCCCAACAAATCGGTCGAAGGCGCGATCGCGGCCCTGGTGTGCGGCTCGCTGGCGGGCTTTGCCTTCGGGCTGGCGTTTGGGTCCCAGTTGCACTTCAAGTGGTACTATGGTATCATTTTCGGGTTCGCGCTGGCGGTGGCGGGGCTGGTCGGGGACCTGGCGGAATCGCTCATCAAGCGCAAATTGCAAGTCAAGGATTCGGCCAGCCTGATACCGACCTTCGGCGGCGTGCTCGACGTATTGGACGCGCTGCTGTTCGCCGCGCCGGTCGCGTATTACCTGTGGGTCTTTATCGACGCCGTCGGAGGCTTTGCCTTCTAGGCGGCGGGGCTTTTTGGAGCGGCGGTTTTTGGAACGCATCGTACAACTTACCGACCACGACGAAGCGCGGGCGCTTTTCGGCGCGCGCGACGTGTATTTAAAGATCATCCGCGACGCATGCGCCGTCAAAGTGGTCGCCCGTAACGGTCTGCTAAAGATCGAAGGCAGGGCCGAGGCGGTCGAGCGTGCGTTCGCCGTGATTGAGCGCCTCCTTGCGAGAGTGCGGAGCACCGGCACGCTCAAAAAGTCCGAAGTCATCGACGTTATCTACGGCGATCAGCACGAGGAAACCGACACATCCGTCTCGCGCGCCTATCGCAAATTCGCCCCCCGCACCGCCGGACAGTCCGAATACGTCAGGGCGATCAACGAAAACGACATCGTGTTCAGTTACGGCCCCGCTGGCACCGGCAAGACGTTTATCGCCGTGGCGATGGCGATCGAGGCCCTGCGGCGCGGCAGCGTGCGCAAGATCGTACTGGTGCGGCCCGTAGTCGAGGCCGGCGAGAGCCTGGGGTTTCTGCCCGGCGACGTTCTGGCCAAGGTCAACCCCTACATGCGGCCCCTTTACGACGCGCTCAGCGAGATGATCGACTTCACGCAACTGCAAGACTACATGGAGCGCGACCTGATCGAAATCGCGCCGCTGGCCTATATGCGCGGCCGCACGCTCAACGACGCCTTCGTCATCCTCGACGAAGCGCAAAACACCTCCGTGGGGCAGATGAAGATGTTTCTGACCCGCATGGGAATGCGCTCCAAGATAGTCATCACCGGCGACATAACCCAGATCGACCTGCCCGAACCCAAGAAGTCGGGCATGGTGGTTATCTCGCGCATACTCAAAGGCATCAAGGGCATCGCCTTCGCGGAACTGACCGGCGCCGACATCGTTCGCCACAAACTCGTGCAGAAAATCGTCAATGCTTATCAGCGCTGGGAGACACGCAGCACCCGCGCCAAAAAGGGCAGGACAGGCAAATGAGCGACCCATCGAAAACGACCGGCACCGAAGCGGCGAAGGACCGCAAACGCGGCCACACACATCGCAGGCGCAGGCGCAACTTCCTTATCTGCTGCATCGCGCTGGGGCTTTTCCTCTGCTTCACGGCCGCCATCCTCATCGGCCGCCAGGGCATGGACCTGCACCCCGGCGACATCGCGATGAAGGACTACGTGGCGCGCGTTCACTTCGAGGCCAACGATGAAATCGCCACCATTTACCGAAGCGAAAAGGCGGCGGAACT
>JAUWEX010000160.1 GCA_030607235.1 Planctomycetota bacterium
GCGGAATTCCCCGGCGCGCGACGCCACAACCCCATAAATCCCGACGCGACAATAACGCCCGCCGCAGACGCGCTCAAGCGCTACTTTCGGGGCGAAGCAGCCGCGTTCGACTTGCCGCTGAACATGGAAGGCCTCACGAAATTTCAGCGACTGGTTCTGAACGAAACACGACAAATCCCACGCGGCGAAACGGCAACCTACGGCAAGATCGCGCGCAAGTGCGGCAGTCCTCGCACGGCACGGGCCGTCGGCACGGCCTTGAAACGAAATCCGCTGCCTGTTATAGTGCCCTGCCACCGCGTCGTCGCCTCCGACGGGCCGGGCGGGTTCAGCGCGGGCGGCGGAACGCGCACGAAATCGAAACTCATCGCTCTCGAACGGAATGCGACCGAATGCCGAGAGCAAAAGTAACAATTACTGCCGCTACGGGGCGTCCCCGCACGGACGAAATTCCTGCGGTTTTTTTATTTCGGAGTGAGAGATGCTGGAAAAACTGAGCGCCGACCTGAAGGCGGCAATGAAGGCAGGCGAAAAAGTAAAGATGCTGACAATTCGCAGCCTTATGACGGAATTGAAGAAAGAGCGCGGCAACAAAAACGAGGACCTCGACGAGGCCGAAACGATGGCGGTGCTGAAACGATCCGCCAAAATGCGGCGCGAGTCCACTGCGCAGTACCGAAACGGCAACCGCGAAGACCTGGCCGCACAGGAAGAAGCCGAACTAGCCATCATCGAGACTTATCTGCCACGGCAGATGAGCGACGAAGAAATCGAGCGGGCTGTCTCGGCGATCGTCGAAGAAACCGGCGCGGCGGGCAAGGGCGATTTCGGCAAGGTGATGAAGGCGCTCATGTCGAGGCACGGCGGCGAAGTCGACGGAGGCAAGGCCAAGGCGATAATAACCAAATTGCTGAACTAGCCGCCGGAGCGAGTTATTCGTATAAAATGACAAACACACCGTTTGCACGCGAAACGATGTGATTTTTGCGCTTTGTTTGCTTTTCGTCTTTGAGGACAATGCCATGAAGGTCTCCTGCATCCTGTTTGCCTTCCTTTTGCTTTTTTCCGTCTGTCGCGCCGACACCGCCGCGCCGCAAGGACCCGACGAAAAAACCGGCTCCGACGGGAAAACAAGCATCCACGAACAAACACTCGCGGTCAGGCGCGAGGTGCCCAAAAAACCCGAACCCAGGCCATTTATCGGTATAAGCATGGAACCGGTCGACACCGAGGAGGCGCTCAAGGCCGGCGCGCCCAAAGACTGCGTTGCGATAAGGATCACGGGCATCAACAAAGATTCCGCCGCGGAAAAGGCTGGGCTGAAAACCGGCGATCTCATATTCGGAGTAGAACAGGACGGCAAGCGCATACTTTTCATATCACGGGACCCGAAGGCCACGCCGCAGAGTTTGTTCGTCGGCCACGTCGCCGACAAAAAACCCGGCGACAAATTAACCGTCTGTGTCATGCGCGATGGCAAGGAAATCGTCGTGCCGATTGTTTTGGGCAAGCGGCCGGTGTTTCGGATGCAGGCTGTGGAACACCCGGAATTTGCGAGTCCGCGCGGCGAGGCTTCGCTGTTGGAGCGATTCCTGATGGAAAACGACCTGATGAAAAATTACGTCGCCACGGCCAACATGCTCTACGCGGCGTCGAACATGATTCAGGGGCCGGAATACGTCGTAGAAGACACCCCCGATTACTTCCGGCTCAAGGAAATCACCTACCTCCTGCGACATCCCGAACACACCGCCCCGCTTTCGGAACGGATCGCCGACAGCATCGAGGCGGCCTTCAGGAAAAACCGCTGCGACCTCCCCGCGCTCATCGGTGCGGCAAGCGGCTGGCTCGACGAACGGGCAGTGCCCGTAGCCAAGAGTGGAGTAAACACACATTCCAATCCGCGCTCACTGTTGCGCCCCTGGCGCAAATGCGTTTCGCTGCCCGTTACTAACGAAAATTACATGGATGGTATTGTCGCGGGTTTTTCCGAACAGGCGTCGGCGAGGCCCGCACCGGTAAAACTCGCAGGAAATGCTAAGGATATTGACGCCCTCGTAAAAATGATAGAAACGGCCTACAGGATGCGAAGCGAGGCATTTGCGAAGTTGGGCGACAATGACAGAAAGGCCGTCGAGGCAATGTGCAAAAGCATCGCCGGAACCCAGGCGGAATTCGAGATGCTGGCGGCGTTGCGCGCGATTGCGAAAATCGACTTCAAAAAACTCTACGCCGCCTGCGCGTATTTCGCCCACGCCGCCAACCAGTTCGGGGCGCTGCAAAAATGCGGCGAAGCGTTTCGCGGCCAATCCGCAGGAAACATTCCGGGGGTTACGGGCGAGGTGTTGTTCTTCAAACACACGAAATACGGCGACATAATCGTCGGAGGCCCGGGACCCAACGTCTACACCGCCGACGCGGCGATCGTCATCGACATCGGCGGCGACGACGTTTACCTGAACAATGCGGGCGGCACATACGGCAACGTGTTTTTCGCATTGTGCTCCGACTTCGGCGGTGATGACATCTACCGCGGCACAGGCATTCTACGACAAGGCGCGGCAATGATGGGCTGCGGCATTTTGATCGACACCGAAGGCAACGACACCTACCGCGCCGACAACTTCGCGCAGGGCTTCGGGCTAATCGGCGTGGGAATACTGGCGGATATGGCGGGCAACGACACTTACCGCGCAAAAAACAATTCGCAGGGCGCGGCGTGGTTCGGAATCGGAATGTTGGCCGAAGGCGGCGGGATTGACTCGTACCACGCCGACAATTTCGCGCAGGGTCTCGCGCTTTGCAAAGGCTTCGGCGCGATCATCGAGGCAGGCGGCAACGATTCGTACTACCTCGGCGGCAAACACGACGACCACCGCGCGCCGGGCCGCAGTTACACCAGCATGGGCCAGGGCTTCGGCTTCGGATCGCGCCCCTACAAAACCCCCTTCGGCACGAGCGGCGGCATCGGACTGCTGGCCGACGCGGAGGGGCACGACCGCTACGTCGGAGACTATTTCTGCCAGGGGGCGAGTTACTGGTACGCGCTGGGGATCCTGCGCGACAGGAAAGGCAACGACCACTACTTCTCCGGGCGCTACTCGCAGGGCGCGGGGATACATCTTTCGCTGGGCGCGCTGATCGACTGCGCCGGCGACGACTCGTACATCGCTTATCACGGCGTATCGCAGGGCTGCGGCCACGACTGGGCCTACGGGATACTCGAAGACAGGTCGGGCAACGACTTTTACCAGGCGGGATGTCTGAGCCAGGGCGCGGGCAACGACTGCGGGATCGGCGTTTTGTTCGACCACAAGGGCAACGACCGGTACGTCGGCGAGCGCGACGTTCAGGGACACGGCACTTTCAGCCCAACGCGCAATGAAGGCAGCGTGGGAATACTGATGGACCTCTGCGGCAAGGACGAGTACATCTCGCCGAACGGTTCCGCCGACGGCAAGGTCTTCAAAAAAGAGACGCAAATCGGCCTGTTCTTCGACGTCAAGCCGACCGAAACCGACAACCGCAAAAACAGCGGAAAATAGGACGTAGGCAGCGAAACGATTTCATTGCGCTTTTCGGAAAAAACTAGCGCAAATTTCGCCTTTACGGGCAATCTGTCTATGCGACTTCCTCGGCCCAGGGCGCGATGCGCATGAGTTCTTCGTCGAGCATCGCCTCGATATCGCGGCCGCTGTCCATCTCGAGCGCGCGCTCGGTAAGTTTGCGCGCTTCGCTGAGGTCGATATCGCGCACGAGGCCCTTGACCACCGGCACGAAGGTCTGCCCTACGCTGAGTTCCGTTACGCCCATCCCCAACAGCACGATCACCGTCAAAGGGCGCGAAGCCATCTCGCCGCATACCGACACGGGCTTGCCGAGTTCGCGGCAGACGTCCACGACGTGCTTGATCGTGTGCAAAACCGCCGGCGCAAGCGAGTCGTAGAGTTCGACGACCTGCGGGTTGGTCCGGTCGGCGGCCATGATGTACTGGATGAGGTCGTTGGAGCCGATCGAAGCGAAGTCAGCCTCTTTCATGATAGTTTTGATCATCGTCGCCGCCGCGGGCACTTCGATCATCAGCCCGACTTTGACATCGGGGTCGTAGGGTAACTCTTCGGCCTTCAACTCCGCCTTGGCCTCCTCGACGAAGACCTTTGCGCGGCGGAATTCGTCGATGGTGGTTACCAGCGGGAACATGATGTTGACGGTACCGGATTTCGCGGCGCGCAGGATCGCGCGCAACTGCACGTTGAACAGCTCGGGCCTCTCCAACGCCAGCCTGATTGAGCGCTGGCCCAAAAACGGGTTGTCTTCGGAGGGCATGGCAAAACTGCTCGGCATCTTGTCGCCGCC
>JAUWEX010000375.1 GCA_030607235.1 Planctomycetota bacterium
ACTGCTGGCAGGGGAAAAAGCCGCGATCGTCGCAGAAGCCCGCGAAAAAATCGAAGACACCAAAGAAACCGCCGCCCTCATCAGCGACGCGATCGCGCCCGACGCCCCGCCGATGCTGCAGGAAGGTGGCGTCATCCGCAACGGCTACAACGCCGAACTCGACGAACTGCGCGCGATCCAGCGCAACGGCAGGGAATGGTTGGCGCGCTTCCAGGCCGACGAAATCAAGCGCACCGCGATCCCCTCGCTCAAGGTCGGCTTCAATCAGGTCTTCGGATACTATATCGAAATCACCCGCACCCACTCCGAAAAGGTGCCCGAGGACTACATCCGCAAACAGACGCTCAAAAACGCCGAACGATACATCACGCCTGAGTTGAAGGAATACGAAAAAAAGGTCCTCAACGCTGAAGAGAGCGCGAGAGAGATCGAATACGGTCTCTTCGTCGAAATCCGCGACCGCATCGCCGACGGAATCGGCGAAGTGCTGCGCTCCGCCGCCGAAGTCGCCCGGATCGACGTCTTGTCGGCGCTGGCGCAACTTGCCACGGAAAATAATTACGTGCGGCCGCAGGTAAACGACGGCCTGCTGATCGACATCCGCGACGGGCGCCACCCAGTGCTGGAGCGAACGCTGATCGAAGAAAATTTCGTGCCCAACGATCTGCTGGTCGACGGGCAGGACAACATGATAGCCGTCATCACCGGCCCGAACATGGCAGGCAAATCGACCTTTATCCGACAAGCGGCACTGTTGGTGCTGATGGCACAGGCGGGTTCGTTTATCCCCGCCGCCAGCGCGATCATCGGCGTAGCGGATCGGATTTTCACGCGTGTGGGCGCCGCCGACGACATCGCCCGCGGTCAGAGCACCTTCATGGTCGAGATGAGCGAGACGGCCAACATCCTCAACAACGCCACCAACCGCAGCCTGATCGTGCTTGACGAAGTGGGACGCGGCACGTCAACGTTTGACGGCGTGAGCATCGCCTGGGCGGTAACCGAGCACATCCACAACCGCCTCAAGGCCCGCACACTGTTCGCAACGCACTACCACGAACTCACGGAACTGGCCCTTATACTGCCGGGCGTGAAAAATCACAACGTCGTGGTCAAGGAGTGGAAAGACGAGGTGATCTTCCTGCGCAAGGTCGTCCAGGGCGGCACGGACAAGAGTTACGGCATCCACGTGGCGCGGCTGGCGGGGATTCCGCACGGGATCATCGAGCGCGCAAAGCAAATCCTGGTCAACCTCGAGGCCGAGACGCTGGACTCCGACGGCAAACCGAAATTCGCCAAAAAACGCGGCTCGCACCTCGGCGAGAGCCAACTAAGTTTATTTGCCACGCAGCCGCATCCGGTGGTTGAAGAAATCCGCGATCTTGACCTGCAAAACATTACATCGATTGAGGCGTTAAATCTATTGAACAAACTCCACGGCGAAATCGTACAAGAAGATACGCAATAATGTACACGCAACGGGAACGCTCCACCCGCACGGAAAGGATACGATGAAGCGCAAAATCACAATCGTCCTCGCCCTCACGGCTCTGACAATATTCGCAGCGACGGGCGGCAGCCTCATCGGCGAGGGCGGGCAGCCGAAACCCAAGCCGCCGAGGTGGCATTTCAAATTCAAGGTCGCGCTGCAGGTTACCAAATCCAGGAACCGGCCGATGCTGGTTTTCGTCAGCGCCCGCTACGACACGCCTTCGTGGGAGGTCGAGCAGGCGGTGCTCAAAACGCAGCGCTTCGTCGACCAAGCCCGAAAATTCACGCTGTGCCAGGCCGAACCGCGGGACGGGGATTTCCGCAAGGCCGCCGCGGGCGACAGCGCGCGTCTCGGCGCGCTGGTATTTTTCGACAGCGCAGGCAACAAACTCGAAGTCGTGAAATGGGACGGCCATCCCGAACGTATGCTT
>JAUWEX010000037.1 GCA_030607235.1 Planctomycetota bacterium
TGACCGCCTCGGCCATCTCGATCATCAGCGCGCCGTCGACCTGGCTCTCGGCGGAGAAAACGAACACCCCCCCCAGCGTCCGGCCCAGCGACCACGGCAGGAAGAGAATCTCGGCGCAGGGTCTTTCGCCGAAGAGTTCGCGCTGCCAGTCCTCCACGGGACTCTCGCCGTGCAAAACGCGCATCTCGGCTATCGCTGCGGCGTCGGCGTCCGGCGAAGCGGTGAAGGGGTGGAGTTTGGCGATTTCGCGACTCAGAGTGCCGTCCTGCGGCGGAATTTGCCAGCCGGAAATGTCGCGCAGGTCGCCGTCCACGAAGACCCGCCAGCCGCGCAGCCCCTGGTGTTCGCTGGTAAAAAACGCAACGGGTCCGATGCGGCGCGCGCAGGCGTCGAGCACCTCGGAGAACATCCGCTCGATGTCGCGCTCCTGCGAAAGTTTCTCTTCGAGTCGCCGCGCCATCTCGGATTTTCGCGGGCGCGAATCAGGTTGTCGTTTTTTTTCGTCCATCGTCTTCAAATACGCCGTAGCGGTAACGCGCTGTTTCCCCTCTTCAGTATCGGCCAGATTTGCGCGCGGCTGCAGGCTAAGCCTGCACCTAAGCGAGGAGTAACCACTTACTGCAAAACCCGCTCGCTGTCTGTCGCCCTTCGGCGACAGAAGCGCGTCGCTCGCACTCACTGACAAATCCTGTAATCTTGCTGTGTTGTTGAAGATTTTATAAGGCAGGCGGGGACGCCCCGCAACAAATAGGGAAGTAACCACATCCTCCGATACCCACTCGCTGCTGTGCCTTCGGCACAGAGCGCTTCGCTCGCGCTCACTAACAAATCTTGTGGGCTGAAAGGGACACTTCCCTTCGCATTGTCATAATCTCTAAACGCCTCAATCACAAGGCCGATAATCTCTGCATAAAGGCCCTGCCCGCCGCGAAGGAGGAAGTGTCCCTTTCAGATATGTCCCTTTCTGCGATACAAAAATCCTCTGCGCTCTCTGCGCCTTTGCGGTGGAATACGATATCTTAAATTGCTTTAGTCGAAACGCTTTTGGGCGAATTCGCCGTCGGAGAATTCGAGGTAATCGCCGCTCTCGCGCCACGCGTCGAGCACGTAGAGGGTTTTGGGGGCGCCGCGCAGGAGAAAGTCGCGTTTTTGGCGGCGGTGAATGTGGGCCGCGACTATCACGTCGACGCCGCGGGCGAAGATTCGGCGGATTTCGCGCAGGTCTATTTCGAAAGACTCGCTTTTCTTGTGCTTCTTGACTCTGTCGCTGTGTCCCACGAAGCCACCGGTAAGGTTGAAGATCGCGCGCGTGGGCAGGAGTTTGAACAGGGGCTGGATTACGAACCTGCCGAAAAACCCGCGTGTTACGGTGATGAACCTGCGGGAATTTTTGTCCATGGAGTACAGGTAGTCGCCGTGGGAGACGTGAATGCGCTTTCCGCCTACTTCGACGTCGCCGCCGTAGTACATCGTCGTAGCACCGGTGGCGCGTCTGAAGGCGCGACCCGCGAGGAAGTCGTGGTTGCCGGGCGCGAAGACGACCTCGACGCCGGAGTCGGTGAGATCGCGCAGCGCGGCGATTACGTCGGCATAGTCGCCGAGGCGCAAATGTTTCCAACCGATCCAGAGATCGAAGATGTCGCCCAGCAGGTACAGGCGGCTCGCCTCGGAACGGGCCATGCGCAAAAAGCGCAGAAAGCGCGCGTTCTTTTCGGTGTCGCCGGGTCGGAGGTGGACGTCGGCGCAAAAGAGAATTCGTCGGGACAAGTTGACTCCTGAAAAAACGAAAAATCTGATTATATTGCAGCGGGGCGATTTTGCAATCGCCGTTTTTGGTATCAAGGTCGTTTAACTCCTGGGCTAGGGACACATCCCTTCGGTGCGCGGCCTTGCGACCTGCTCCCGAAGGAGGATGTGTCCCGTCGCGGCGAAGATGTTGCAATCGTCGTTTTCGCGATACCGCGCCTTGACAGGGTTTTTTTACGGTGTAAAATCGCCGCACGCGAGCGGGTGTAACTCAGCGGTAGAGTGCAACCTTCCCAAGGTTGAAGTCGAGGGTCCGAATCCCTTCACCCGCTCCATTTTTTTGCGTGCGCCCGCCTTTTTCGTTTTTTAGTGCACTTTCGCAGCCATGCGTGTAAAATGTACGGCTTCATTATTATAATATGCGGCAATGAACGAACATGCGTTAAAAGTCATCGAGTATTCGGGGATAACCTCGCTGCTGGCGGGCTACGCGTCCTCGTCGCTGGGGCGTAGTGTCTGCGAGGAGATACGGCCGACTGGCGAATACGAAAAGATCGCCGCCGCCGTAGAGCAGACCAGCGAGATGAAGCGCCTGCTGGCCTCGCAGGAGCGTTTTCCGATAAGCGGCCTGCGGGACCTGCGGCCGCACCTGCAAAAGATGCGCGAGGTGGGGCATCTGATAGATCAGGCCGACATCCGCGAGTTTTACGACACCCTCAGCAGCGCCGCGATATTAAAGCGCTTCCTTCTGGCGCTGGCAAACAAGTATCCGCGCCTGGCGGAGATCGCGGAGGCCCTGATGGAGTTTCCCGATCTGTGCAACGCGATAGATTTCGCGATCGACCGCAAGGGCGATGTGCGCGACAGCGCCAGCAAGAAACTCGCCAAGACACGACGCAGGATCGCGACGATGCAGACCGCGATCCGGCAGAAGGTCGAGAAGATCATGCAGGCCAAAAACATCCGCCAGCACCTCCAGCAGGACGGCTACGCCATCCGCAACGGCCGTTGCGTGCTGCTGGTGCGGATCGAGCACAAGTACAAAATCCGCGGCATCATCCACGACATCAGCCAGACCGGCTCCACCGCCTTTATCGAGCCCGAGGTGCTGGTCGAGATGGGCAACGATCTCAACGACCTGCTTTACGAGGAGGGAAGCGAGGTCTCGCGCATACTCTGGGAGATTACCTTCAAGATAATGAGCCGCGAGTCCGACATTCGCGGCAACATCGAACTGCTCGCATGGCTCGATTTCACCTACGCCAAGGCGCGTTTCAGCGAGCACTACCGCATGAGCGCGCCGGTGATAAACGAGAGCGGGCGGCTGAACCTGCGGCAGGCGCGGCACCCGCTGCTGGTCCGCCACGCTCATAAAGAGTGCGGCGACGTCGACGAGGCGTTCCGAAAAATCGAGCCGCTTTCCGTGCACATCGGCGAGACGTTCGACCTGTTGATAGTTACCGGTCCCAACACCGGCGGCAAGACGGTGGCGCTCAAGGCCGTGGGGCTGATTACGGCGATGGCGCTGACGGGCATGCACATCCCGGCCGCCGAAGGCAGCGAGGTGGGGGTGTTTCACGATATTTTCGCCGACATCGGCGACGAGCAGAGCATCGAGCAGAGCCTGAGCACGTTCTCGGCGCACATGTCCAACATCGTGCGCATACTCGCCGAGACCGACGAGCATTCGCTGGTGCTGCTCGACGAACTCGGCTCCGGCACCGACCCCGACGAGGGCGCGGCGCTGAGCATGGCGATACTGGACAGTTTTTACCGGCGCCGGGTCAAGACCATCGTTACCACGCACCTGGGGCGGCTGAAGAGTTACGCCTACTCGCACGCGCGCGCCGAAAACGCCTCGATGGAGTTCGACCTCAAGACGCTGGGGCCGACCTATCGGATGACGATCGGCCTGCCGGGTACGAGCCACGCGATAACGATCGCGGGGCGGTTGGGCATGACACAGAAAATAGTCGACGAGGCGCGGAGCCTTATCTCAAAGACCGATACGTCTACCACCGAGATAATCAACGAGATTCAGAACGCGCGCATGGAACTGGAGCGCAACCGCGAAAAGGTCGATCGGCTGCGCGAGGGGCTGGAGGCGATGCGCGACGACGCCGAGAAGAAGACCGCGGACCTGGTCGCGCGACACGAGATGCTCGCGATCGAAGCGCAGCACGAAATCGACGCGGCGGTCCGCACCCTGCGACAGAAAATCGCGACGCCGCTCAGGACGCTGAACAACGCGCCGCAGCACCTCCGCGAGAAGGCGCACGAGATCGAGCGGCTGATCGACGAGACGCTCAAAGCAATGCCGCTGGCGCAAAAGCGCCTGAAATACATCCACGGCCTGAAAAAAGGCGAGCACATCAACGTGCCGCGGCTCAAGCGCAGATGTCGGGTGAAGCGCGTAAACAAGAAACGCCGCTGCGTGGTGGTGATGCTCGGCGAGTTGGAGACCGAGGTCGATTTCGAAGACATAACCTGGACGGGCCAGGAATAAAAAATAAATGACCCAAATGCAACCGAGGAAACTTTCATGAACGACACAACGCCCAAACCGAAACTATCGCAGCGCGCGGTCGAGATGCCCGCCAGCCCGATACGCCGCCTGATTCCGTACGCGCTCGAAGCCAAGAAGCGCGGCACGAAGGTCTATCACCTCAACATCGGCCAGCCCGACATTCCAACGCCGGAGCCGTTTTTCGAGGCACTGCAAAAATTCCCGCACAAGGTAGTGGGATACCAACTCTCGCAGGGGAGTTTGGAGTACATCTCGGCGCTGGCCGGCTACTACCGGCGATGCGGCTACGATGTCAACGCCGACAACATACTGGTAACCACCGGCGGCAGCGAGGCAATCGTCTTCGCGATGCAGTCGATCGCGGCGACGGGCGACGAGATCATCGTCTTCGAGCCGTTCTACACCAACTACCTGGGCTACGCGGTGATGTCGGGCGTCAAACTCGTGCCGGTTACGTCGGCGGCGGAGACGGGCTTTCACCTGCCGCCGCGCGAGGATATCGAGGCGAAGATTACGCCACGCACGCGCGCGATCATGGTCTGCTCGCCCAACAACCCCACAGGCACGGTGCTGCGGCGCGACGAGATGCAGACGCTGGCCGAGATCGTAACGGAGAAAAACCTGTTCCTGATCTCCGACGAGGTCTACCGCGAATTCGTCTACGAGGGCGAGCACACCGGCGTGCTGGACATGCCCGAGATCGCGCAGCGCGCGGTCGTTCTCGACAGCATCTCCAAGCGCTACTCCGCATGCGGCGCGAGGATCGGCTGCCTGGTAACGAAAAACGAGGAACTGATGAGCGCGTTTCTGCGCTTCGGGCAGGCGCGGTTGTGTTCGCCGTCGGTCGACCAGTTCGCCGCGACGGCGCTGACGAATTTGGGCGAGGAATATTTCGCGGAGGTGCGCGAGGAATATCGTGCGCGGCGCGACGTGGTCATGGAGGCGCTCGACGACGCCGACGGGGTTTTCTGCCGCAGACCCAACGGCGCGTTTTATGTCATGGCGCGGCTGCCGATCGACAGCTCGGAGAAATTCGCCAAATACATGCTTACCGACTTCAACCTCGACGGCGAGACGACGATGGTTGCGCCCGGCGACGGTTTTTACGCGACGCCCGGCAAGGGGCTTGACGAGATACGCATCGCGTGCGTCCTCAACACCAAAGACCTCAAGCGTGCCATGCACGTTTTAATCGAAGGCGTCAAGGAATATCGCAAAACTATGTAACGGCGTGTGGCCGTTGGTATTTAAGTTTTCTTACAAGGAGAAGAGATATGTCATCAGGAAGTATGGATCTTGCGGTCCTGATTTTGCTCTTAACGGGACTGATGTCGGGCGGCCAGGACGGCGCAGGGGACGGATTCGCCTACGACGCGATTCTGAACAACAACAATCTGACGCTCAGCGTCGAATCGATGACGGAGGTGCTGGTCGGGCCGAGCGAGGAGAAAATCGGCAAACTGATCGAGCAACTCGGCAGCGAGGATTTCGACACGCGCGAGGCGGCCTACAAGGCGATAGTAACTTTGGGGCCAAGCGCGATACCGAAACTCAAAGCGAAAATGCGCACTACCCAGGACCTTGACGTGCGAATGCGCTGCAAGAAGGCCATCGAGGAGATGGACCTGAACAAGGGCCGCTACCTGCAGATCAGGCGCGCGGCGCTGGCGGGTCTGGCCGAACTGGGCGCGAAGGAAAAAATCGAACTCGTCGCCAAATACCTCGACGACGAAGACGCCGCGGTGCGCGGCGAGGCGGCAAAGGCGCTGGCGAAACTCGGCGGGGAGAAGGCGCTCGCAATTCTGGCGGACCGCATAAAGGCGGCGGCAAAGGCCGGCAAGATCAAAACGCCGGAAATCCTGATATCCTATTTGCCACACGCCTCGAAGGAAGAACTGACGAAGATGAAAGTCTTTTTGGGCAGCGCTTCGCACAAGGTCGACCTCTGCCTGCTCAGGGCCTACTCCGAGCGCATGGAACTGGCGGAGTGGCTGTAGGCGGTGCGCAGATACGTGGTGGTAGCAGACAACGCGCCGCCGCGATTCGTCCGCGATTTCCTCATCGACGTATACGATCTGAAAAACGATCCGCGATACAACTGGCTGGCGCTCGACGAGACCTTCCCGTGGACAAAGTTCTGCAAAAAGGGCGGCACTCTGCGCAAAATCACCGACGCGGAGATAACGGCGCTACGCAAGGCTTTCGCCGCGGGGCTGGACGGGGCCGACCGCGTATTCCTGACGCGCGAGTGCCTGCGGGCCGTACCGGCGAGCGCGGTGTTCGTCGCGGGGGCGGATATTGAGCAATTGCACCGTCTCGACGTCATGCAGGACTTTATTAAGTACGTGGGCGATGACCCGATCATGTCGTTTGCGCTGCAAAAGGCGATCGAATCCTCCGGCGGTTTCCGCACCGACTGCGTGGTGTTTTACTTCGACTTCCAGGGATTCCGCGGTAACGATATCGATTCCGGCTTTATCGCGCACGGCAAATACGATTCGGTCAGGCAGACTGAGGCGTTCGCCGCAATGCTCGGCTGGGAAAAGCGCACGTACAACGGCGTAACGTATCTGTGTGCCAACAACGAGGAATCGTACGGCCCGGAACTGGGAAGCATTTGTTTCTACAACGATCAGTACGTGCTCGTGGGGCTTGAATCAAGACGTTCCAGCACCATGGAGACGATGCTCGAAAAACTGATGGCGACGGGAGCGTCCTCGATTCTCTCGGACAAAGAAGCGATGTCGATGCTCGACACCGAGACGCTCTCCGCGGGCGCCTGGGCCATGATGCGACCGGGCAACCTCGGACAGATTTACATGAGTATGATGAGGTCTTACCGGGACAACGACGACAAAGAACTTGACATCGACGAGATGGGACAGATGGCGCTGTTCGGCAACAGGAACGCGGTCCTGCGGATGACGTTCGACGGAGACGGGCTTGCCGTCAACGTCCGTGCACAATACAGCGACGCGGATTACGCGAAAATGATTCACGGATTTTTCGACAAATTCCGCGACCTCGGACTCAAAGGCATGGAAGAGGCCATGAAGGCCGCAAACAATCTGAACGTCCTGGCGCCGATGCGAATGGTCTACGAGGCGCTCAAGGGCGCGAAGTACACGCTGGACGGCAACACGATCGAGATCGAGGCGAAGATGAACTTCGCGCAGTCCCGCGAGGTAATCCGCAAGTTGTACCTGCCCATGCTCTCGGCGGAGATGTCGGGCGAAATGCGCAAGATATTCTCGAAAGAACAAAGACTCGCGGCGCAAAAGAAAGCCACCGCCGCCGAGGTGAAGTACAAGAATAAGGCATCCGCGGCAGTCAAGGCAAAGCAAAAAGAACTGGCGGACGAAGAGGCGGAACTCAGCAAGCAGCCCGATTCCGTCAAGAAAACTTCGCGGCTGGAAGAGATCCAGAACGAAAAACTCAAACTCGACGATGAACTGAAAGACATCCAAAAACAAATCCAATACATTAACGAAAGAATGAAGCAGGCCGAAGAGGAAATCGAAGAAGAAGAAACCGAGGAGGAAGAAACCCCTGAAGGCGCAGACGAATCCTCGGAGTCATCAGGGTCCTCGCCGGATTCACCGTCGGATTCCACGCCGCCATCCAGCGGCGGCGAAGGTGAGCAAGGCTCGGACGAAAAAGATGAAGACACCAAGTCCGACGAAGCGCCCGCGGAACCGGAAGAAGAACCCGCTCCGGTCAAACCGGAAGGTTAGAGCAATTTAAGATTTTGTCTTCCACCACAGCCAGGCAGCGCCTGGAGGCAAGTGAGGAGTATACGCTTTCTCCACGTTTGGGAGCAGGCCCTGCCTGCCTCTTTTTGTTTGCCGTGCGGATTATTTTTCGGGGTCTTTTGCGACGATACTGAGCCGGAGTTCGGCGAGTTGCGCGGCGTCGATCTCGGCGGGTGCGCCGGTCAGCAGGCACTGCGCGGTGGTCGTCTTGGGGAAGGCGATGACGTCGCGGATGCGCTCCACGCCCAGCAGCAGGCCCACGAAGCGGTCGAACCCGAAGGCGATGCCGCCGTGCGGCGGTGCGCCGAATTTCAGGGCGTCGATGAGGAAGCCGAATTTTTCGCGGGCCTCGCTCTCGCCGACGCCCAGCGCGCGGAAAACGCGCTCCTGGACGTCGGGACGACTGATGCGGATGCTGCCGCCGCCGACTTCGACGCCGTTGACGACGAGGTC
>JAUWEX010000195.1 GCA_030607235.1 Planctomycetota bacterium
GCATCGTCAATTCAAGACGACCATGATCAGACAATTCAGGCAGGACTGGCGCAACATCGAAATCGGCGTGGGCGACAAAGACTCCGACGCGTGGGCTTACAGCGACAACAGCCTGAAACACGTCATTATCATCCGTCCCGAAGATGATGACGACGATGACGACGATGATGACGATGATGACTATGAAGATGAGTACGAATTTCCCGCGAGAACCGTTTTCGTAAAAGGCTGGAAGGATATCCAAAAAATGCTCCTGGAGGACGATTGATTGGCCGAACAATTTGAGAAACATTCCAATACCCCTTTCAGTAAAAGCAGGCCGCAAAGCCGTCCGATAATGTAGCCCAGCCGCCCTCGGCTGGGGACAGAAAATCACATCGCGAATCCGCGCACAAGATTTGTTAGTAGGTGAAAGCGACGCGCCCCGCGCCGAGAAGGCGCGGCAGCGAGCGGGTTTTGGAATAAGTGCTTTCTCCCCGTTTGCCTCCAGGCGTTGCCTGGGCTGCGGGGCGTCCCCGCCCGCGATTGACTGGCCATGCCGTCTCTGTTAAAATAACCCTTTGGCGAACGCATGTTTGTGTTTACGCTTGTGCTATGGATATATCTGGAAAAAAAGACATAATTTCGCGCAACCTCGAGGATGTGCGCCGGCGGGTCGACGAGGCCTGCCGCCGTAGCGGGCGCAGTCCGGGCGACGTGCGCCTTGTGGCGGTTACCAAAGCGGTCGGCGTGGAGGAAATCGGAATTCTGCGCGATTTGGGAGTGAGCGATTTCGGCGAAAACCGCGTCCATGTTGCCGCCCCTAAAATCGCGGCTTTGTCCGGCGACCTGCGCTGGCACATGATCGGCCACTTGCAGCGAAACAAGGTCAAAAAAGCGCTGGAGTTGTTCGACGTTTGCCACTCGCTCGACAGCCTCATACTCGCCGAGGAAATCAGCCGCCGCGTGCAGCCGGTTGGCAAAATCGTTACGCTTCTCGTCGAGGTCAACACCGGAGGCGAGGCCGCCAAACACGGCGTCGAGCCGCAACAGGCGCGCTCTCTGGCGATGGAGGCTTCCCGTTTGCCGGGACTGCGGATTGTAGGGCTGATGACGATGGCTCCGTTCGTCGACGATATGGAAGTCTGCCGCGAGTGTTTCAGAAAACTGCGCGAGACGGCCGATTCGATTCGCGCCGACGAAAGCGAGACACTGCGGATGGAGCAACTGTCGATGGGCATGACACAGGATTTCGAGGTCGCCGTCGAAGAGGGCGCGACGATGGTACGCGTGGGCAGCGCGTTGTTCAAAGGACTGACCGCCGGATAGGGCGGTGCAGCGGATACGGCATGGCCAAACTGGTGATAGAAAACGGCCCGGACAAGGGGCTGGAATACAGCCTGACCGGCGATGAGAGCTTTACCGTCGGGCGGGACAGCGCTGTCGGTGTGCACATAAAGGACTCGCTTGCCTCGCGGCATCACTTTCGGATCGAAATGCGCGACGGCGAATACTACCTGCACGACACCGGCAGCACCAACGGCACCTATCTGAACGGCAAAAAGGTTTCCGAAGCGAAAATCGAGGTGGGCGACCGAATTCGCGTCGGCGAGACGCTTATCTCAATCCTGGCCGACGACGTGGGCGACGCGGCAGGCGGCCTGATCGGCATGAACCTGGGCGGATACCGGTTAGAGCGCCGAATAGGCCGCGGCGGGATGGGGACGGTGTACCTGGCGACGCAACTGTCGCTTGACAGGCCGGTGGCGATGAAAATCCTGTCGGACGATCTCGCGCGCAACGAAAAATTTATCGAGATGTTCCAGTCCGAGGCCCGCGCCGCCGCGAAACTGCACCATCCCAATATAGTGCTGGCCTACGACGTGGGCGAGGCCCGCAACAAACACTACTTCGCGATGGAATACGTCCCCGGCGGTAGCGTCCAGGATCGTCTGGCGGAGTGCCGCAGGCTGCCGGTCTCTGAGGCGATCGGTTATACGCTCGAAGTGGCCCGTGCGCTGGAGTTCGCCGAGCAGAAAGGAATCGTTCACCGCGACATAAAGCCCGACAACATGATGGTTACCGAAAACGGCGGCGTAAAGCTCTGCGACCTGGGCCTCGCGCGCAGTTTTACCGAGACCGACGAGGGCAAGCGCAGCGAAGGCGTGGCGGGTTCGCCGCACTACATCGCGCCCGAGCAGGTCCGCAGCGGCAATGTTGACAATCGCGCCGATATTTACTCGCTCGGCGCCAGTTTGTACCGGATGCTTGCGGGCAAGACGCCGTTTTCCGGCGGATCGGTCAAAGAACTGATCAAAAAGCATATAACCGAGACGCCGCCGAATCTTTGCGAACTGAATCCGGCGGTTCCGCAGATACTGGCTCATATCGTTGACCGGATGATGGTCAAGGACCCAAATGCGCGTTACCAGAGCGCCCGCGAGGTCATCGAGGACCTGGAAGCGCTCAAGGGGCTGGACTTCGACAGCGAGCCGGAAGATGTGGGCGGCAAGACGACCATGATGACCGATACGCCGATGGATTCGCCGCTCGTTCTGGAAGAACCCGCGCCGGTTTTGCAGGTGGACTCGGCTTCGGAGTCCGAACTCGTATTGTCGGTGGACGACGAAGAGGCCGCCGTGCCCGACAAATCGGAGGTCGTCGGGGGACACATTCCGCCGCCACGGCCGTTCCCGAAAAAACTTGCCTTGAAATTGCTCGGCATGGTGGTCCTGTCGGCGCTGGTCGTGGGCGGGGTTTATTATTATGTGGGGATTCTTGAGGAAGGAAAATGGCGCGACGACGTCGCGGAGATAGAGGGCCTGCTGTTGCTGGATAAGGAAATCGACTTCCTGGATTTGATCGACCGGCTTCCGGCCGACAGGGAGGTCGCCGGGAATCTCAAAACCGCGCTGGACGCTGCCGCGGACCTGGAGAAGACCTATCCCGACAACGAGGCGGCCCGCAATTGGGCGCGCGAGACGAGGTCGATGATTGCGCAGGCGCTGATAGACCGGGCCGACAGGCCTATGAACTACAACGTCGCAAAGGATATGAACGCTTTGGTGCGGGAATTGTTCCCGCAGGATTCCGAATGCGTTAAAAAGTACGACAAATTGCTGGCCGGCAAGGAAAGCGGGTGGGAAAAGTCCAAAGTGATCGCGCAAATCAGGCGCTTGCTGGACGAAGCAGCCCGGGAAAAGCGCAGCGACAAAGGCGATATCGACGGTATCCCGAAAGTATACAACGCGTATAAAAAATTATTCGACGAGGTCGACCAGCCGGACAAATCGTCGGCGCTGGCCGGCTTGAGCAAGGAACTCGAAGAGCCCCGAAAAATCTATGCGAAGTATTCGGCGTATTACGAGCAGTGGCAGGGCAGGCGGGTATTCGAGGAAAAACTCAGGGCGATTGCGAACTTTGCCTCGAATGGCGAAAACGTCAAGGCCCGCGCAAGCCTACAGGATGTCGTAACGGAATATCCCGTGCTGTGGGCCAGATACGACCAGCGGTTCCGTTATGACAACGATAGAATCGAAGTATATGCCGAGAACGAATACAACGGTCGTATTTTGCTTGCTGCGCGCGATAGAATCGCTGCGGCGAAGTTCGACTCGAACGCCCGCAGATACGATCGCTTCAACGATGCGACAAAGGTTCTCAACGATTTCCTGATGCGCTATGGACAGGGCGAAGGCGACTTGCGCGCGACGGTCGAAAAACTTATTGCCGAAATCGCTGCGCTCGGCAAGGCCCGTGTCGAAAGCCAGGAGATC
>JAUWEX010000098.1 GCA_030607235.1 Planctomycetota bacterium
ATTACTCTGTATCCAAGTTCGAGCGCGGGGAAGCGCGCGAAGTCGAGTTTTTCAAACGTGAGCGAGCCGACCGCTGCCAGGTCCATCGCCGGCACCCGCCCGGGCTTTCGCCGCGGCAGGGTCAGCGCGTACTGTATCGGCAGGCGCATGTCCGGCAGGCTCATCTGCGCGATCATCGTGTTGTCGGCGAACTCGACGATCGAATGTATTATCGACTGTCTATGTATAACGACTTCAATTTGAGAAGGTTCTAAATCGAACAGCCATTTCGCCTCGATAATTTCGAGCGCCTTGTTGAGCAGGGTGGCGCTGTCGACGGTTATGCGCGGGCCCATCGACCATGTCGGGTGGTCGAGGACTTCGTCGACGCTGATATTTACGAGTTGCGCGGGGTCGCGGTCGAAGAGCGCGCCGCCGGAGGCGGTGATGATTACGCGCTTGACCCACGAGCGGTCCGCTTCGCCGATCACCTGCATGATCGCGCTGTGCTCGCTGTCGACGGGGATAATCCGCACGCCTTTCCGCGCGGCCAGCGGCATCAGGATATGCCCGGCGGTTACGAGCGATTCCTTGTTGGCCAGCGCCAGGTTGTGGCCGGTCTCGAGCGCGGCCAGAGTAACCGGCAGCCCCGCCGCGCCGGACATGGCCTGGAAGACGAGATCGGTCTCGGCGTCGCGGGCCAGTTCCAGCAGGGCCTCGTCGCCGGAGGCGAGTTCGGTGGGGACGGCCCCGGCTTTTTGTTTCAATTCTTCGAGCAGGGATTCGTCGCGGATAACCGCGTACACGGGGCGCAGACGGCGGACCTGTTCGGCGAGCGCCGCAACGCTACGGTTTGCTGCGAGCGCGACGATTTCAATTTCGTCGGGCATCGCCGTGGCGACGTCGATGACGTTTTTCCCGATGGAGCCCGTTGACCCTAGTAGTGCTATCCTTTTGCGCAAGATTTTCCCCGATGCGGTTGTGTTTTGGCGTTAAGCGGCGGATTCTAGCACACGAGCGCGGTTATGGCAAGCCTGTGGAGCGGCGCAGGTTCCCGGCATAAATAATGTAAGATAAAAAATGTCGATATTGTCTCAAGATTCTAATTCAGTTGGCCGAAAACTAGCAAATAAGTAGGATAAAAAGGGTGTGGGTTTTAAGGGAAGGATTAATACGGGTCGCAGTATTGCGGTTAAGGATATGGCTGAAAACTGATTCGGCAAGACCGATACCCACCTGACCCTGCTGATTGTAACGGCGAATTTTCGCACCGGGCTGGGATTGCAGCCCCTGTTCCGAACGTGGGTGTTCCGAGGGTATACCGGTAATTCTCGCCTGGTGCGTTCAAGCCGTTTACGTTAAAGATTGCCTGCGCGTGATGGCGATATAGTTAGCGACAAGAACCTCATTTCGATAATCCATTTCTTAGTGCATTCATCGCCGAGCGCAATTTCTCAGCGTGTTTTTGTGCCCATATTGCAAAATAGCCGGTTGAAGTCTCATCGTGGAGGTTTGTCGTGTTTAAGAATATCAAACTGAGTACCAAGATCATTGGCCTGGCAATGGTCTGTGCGCTTGCGCCATTGTCGGTATTACTTGCGACCACGGTGCACATGGTCGGCGAAACGAAAGATAGCGCGGTAGAAGAAACCAGAAACCTGGCGCATCACGATATGCAGCACATCATCGAGAATGTTTACAGCGCTTGTAAAAACGCCCAGAAACTTCTTGAAGGCAAACTCGTCAGCGATTTGGTTGTGGCCCGCAAGGTATTCGCAGAACACGGGGAAGCCGGCATATCGGACGAAATCGTCCGCTGGTCGGCCACGAATCAGTACACGAAAAAAACGGTCGAAGTCAAACTCGGCAAGATGCTGGTCGGCGGCAAATGGCTTGGGCAAAACTCCGACCCCGCCGTTTACTCGCCCGTCGTCGACGGGACGACCGACCTAATCGGCGGGACCTGTACGATTTTCCAGCGCATGAACCCGCAGGGCGATTTTTTGCGCGTAACGACCAACGTGATTAAACTCAACGGCAAACGCGCCACCGGCACCTATATTCCTGCGGTCAACCCCGACGGCATGCCCAACCCCGTTATCTCGACCATCCTCAGGGGCGAGACCTTCATCGGCAGGGCGTACGTGGTTAACGCGTGGTACATGACCACCTACGAGCCGATCAAGGACGCCTCGGGCAATATCATCGGAATCCTCTACGTGGGTGCGCCCGAAGATATGGCTGCCGCCTGCATCCGCGAGTCGATCATGGATATGCGGATCGGCAGAACCGGCCACGTTTACGTGCTCGACGGCAGCGACGACAGTCGCGGAAAATACATCGTCTCGCCCGGCGGAGAGCGCGACGGTGAAAGCATCTGGGACGCGCAGGACAACAACGGAATATATTACGTTCGCGATGTAGTAAATCGCGCGATCGCCGAAAATCCCGGCGATTACTACGAGACACGATATTGGCTCAAGGAAACCGGCACCGAAAAAGGACGCGCCAACGTTGCGCTGTGCGCTTACTACGCGCCGTGGTCGTGGGTGATCGTCGTCAACGCTTACGAGGACGAAGTCTACGCGGGCAGCGACAAGGTCGCCGGCGGGATGGATTCGCTGGTTACGACGATTGTAGTGGTCGCGGCGCTGGCGGGTGTCCTGGCTGCGGGTCTCTCGATCCTTTGTGCGAGGTCGGTTTCACAGCCGATAAACAAACTCATCGAAGGCCTGATGAGCGGCTCGGGGAACACCGCCGCGGTCTCCGTAGAAGTTTCCTCCGCCAGCCAGGTGCTGTCGCAGGGTGCCTCGGCGCAGGCCGCCGGAATCGAAGAGACCTCTTCTTCGCTGGAAGAAATGTCGGCGATGACCAAACAAAACGCCGCCAACGCCAACGTCGCCAACGATTTCGTCAAGGAGGCGAGGACTGCGACCGAGAAGGGCAACTCCGAGATGGAAAAGATGACGAAGGCCATCGACGATATTCGCAAGTCTTCCGAGGAGACCTCGCGGATTATCAAAACAATCGACGAGATCGCGTTCCAGACCAACCTCCTCGCCCTTAACGCCGCGGTCGAGGCCGCACGGGCCGGCGAGGCCGGCAAAGGCTTCGCGGTCGTGGCCGACGAGGTGCGCAATCTCGCCCAGCGCAGTGCCGAAGCGGCACGCGACACATCAGAGATGATAGACAAGTCGATCAAGCGCTCTAACAACGGCGTCGAGATCGCCGGCGAGGTCGTCGTCTCCCTGCAGGAGATCAGCGACAGGGTAAAGAAGGTCGACGAACTGATCGACGAGATCGTACTGGGCAGCGAAGAACAGGCCAAAGGCATCGAACAGATTAGCGCGGCCGTCAACAATATGGACAAGATAACGCAGCGCAACGCCGCAAGCGCCGAGGAATCGGCCGCCGCCAGCGAAGAACTCAGCGCCCAAGCCGAGGAACTCAAAGACATGGTCTTCGATTTGATCGCGCTGGTCGGCGCCAACAGCAAAGTTCGTGAGAAGGCGCCGGAAAGGCCGTCGCCGCAAAAACCCTCGTTGCAAAAAAGCGCGAAAGCGGAGGTCGAATCTGTTCGGCGGGACAATTCGGTCGCTGACGAGAAAGAGCACGAGGACGTTCTTTGCGAGTTTTGATAGCCGGGATCGTCTGAACGAAAATTAACGGGGGAGAAAAACCGGCGCATATAATTGGTCCGAAAATGGTTGAAATTCTCCACATTCTGTATGAAGCCCCGCTGTTGGGTACGTACCCGATAGCGGGGCTTGTTCAATGCCGGCTTGTTCGCGACAGAATCGGACGCATTGTTTAGAGACTGCTTTTGGCATTGTCATCGCCTCTCTTGACCGCGCCTCGGGGCTGTGCTATACTGCCGTGATTCATGTTTTTCGACATTGAGGCGGCTTGAAATGCTTGTACCCGTTGACCTGGCGCGCATCGCGATATCAGAAAACAGCCAGACGCAGGTCGTGTGGCTCAAAGAAAAAGACGGCCCCCGCAGTTTCCCGATTATCATCGGGATATTCGAGGCGTGGGCTATCGAGCGCTATCTCAAGGGACAGAGTTTCGTACGCCCGCTGACACATGATCTTCTCGTTGGCATCCTGGCCGCGCTCAAGGGCGAGTTGAAAAAGATCGTCATCACCGACATCAAGGACGGCACTTTTTTCGCGAAACTCGTCATCGAAAACGGCGACGGCGTAGTTGAGGTGGACTCGCGGCCCAGCGACGCGCTGGCGCTGGCCATGCGGTTGCACGCGCCGATTTTTGCCGAGGAACACGTGATACTCTCCGCGCTCCAGCCCGAGGGGCTGCTTTCTCCGGAAAACGGGGTCGACCGAAATGCGGCGGATATCGACGAGTCGGAAATCGACGACGATTTCGACTACGACGATGACGAGGACGAGGACGACGATGCATATTAAGGAGGGATGGCCGAGTGGACGAAGGCGGTGGTCTTGAAAACCACTGTGCCGCAAGGCACCGGGGGTTCGAATCCCTCTCCCTCCGCCATTTTTTTCGGTTTTGCCGAAAAAATTGGCGGAGCAATCGAGAATCGAAAATGGAGAGTCGATGTGAGAGATTCTCGATTGCGTTCTATTCTCGATTTTCGATTATCAGAATCCGTCAAAACACGAAAGTGATTAAAACAGGCGGGAAAATGCGATTCCGTCCGCAAACCCGCTGAGACGGCGGGTTTTTTTACAGCATTTTTGCTATGTTCTGGACGCTGATTACGAACAGAACAATCCCACCGACCAGCCCGAAAAACCCCAGTATCGCGCCGAGGCGTCCGTTGAGCACGACGCGCGGTTCGGTGTGCTTGCGGGCCTGCACGATGCCCAGTATCAAGGCCAGCAGCGAAAGCGCCAGACACGCCGCCACCGAAACTACGCTCATCAAGCAGTCCATCATGTGGCCGGCGATGCCCAGTATCCCTAGGATCACCGGCGCGTTGCCCGCCGGTATCGGCCGGGGCAGCGGTGTGGCGTTGTAGGGCTGCGGATAAAATTGCTGTGGAGCGGCATAGGGTTGATACGGCGGGTATGCGCCCGGTTGCTGATAATTTTGCGCTTGCCGGGGCTGTTGATAAGGATTGGTGTTCTGATAGTTGACCGCCTGTGTCGGCTGCGGAGGCGTTTGGGTGGTCGGGTCGCTTTGCGGCTCTGCCGCGTTGTCGGCAGGGCGGCGCTGCGGGCGTGGACATAAGTACGGCCGCCGCCTTGAGAAATCTGCTCGCCCCTGGCCTCATGGCAGTGGCTGCTCCTCTCATCGTAGGCTTTACCTTTGGGCCGGAAGCAGTGGGAGGCTTATTGATCGGCTGCATCGTGACCGCCTTCCCCATGGCGATATTCATGGCCTACGCAGGTACGGCCTGGGATAACGCGAAGAAATTCATCGAGGAAGGCCATCTGGGCGGCAAAGGCTCGCTGGCGCACCACGCAGCGGTCATTGGAGACACGGTGGGAGACCCATTCAAGGACACCGCGGGGCCATCACTGAACACACTAGTGACAGTTATCTCTCAGATAGCATCGCTGTTCGCTCCTCTGTTCATCGCCTACGCGTTGATAGCAGCTTAGATACACTTTCTGGGGGAAACCCCTACCTTTATAAATCTG